>DFBP01000130.1:0-243 GCA_002366685.1 Rhodobacterales bacterium UBA3077
TGTGCCAACGATGCCGAGGCATATCCCGAAGACAGTTTCGAAAACATGATCAAATTTGCGGAGGACAACGGTTTTACTTTCCCGTATCTGCACGATGAAAGCCAAGAAGTAGCCAAAGCCTACGGGGCTGTCTGCACACCGGATTTCTTTGGTTACAATGCAAAGGGTGAGCTCCAGTTTCGCGGGCGGCTTGATGCTTCGGGGCGCAATCCTTCCCCCGAGGATGAACCGCGCGAAATGATC
>DFBP01000130.1:330-776 GCA_002366685.1 Rhodobacterales bacterium UBA3077
GGTGGGCTGCGCTGGTTTGGGCTGGTTGAGCACATCAGGCGTGACGGATATAGCGAAATTATTCCGGCTGAAAATGTACCGGCGGATGTGCTGGCACGCTTAACCCAACCGCGGGCTCCGGTTTGCGGTGTTTCGATGGATCACCCTTCGATTATGGGTATTCTCAACGTCACGCCCGACAGTTTTTCCGACGGTGGTAAACACGCCGAAAACGCCGTTGAGGCTGCCGTGCAAATGCAGGCAGAGGGCGCGGATATTATTGATATTGGCGGCGAATCGACCCGGCCGGGTGCGAGCTATGTCGAGGCCGCTGACGAATTGGCGCGGACGCTACCGGTGATCGAGGGCTTGAAGGCAAGGAATGTTGGCCCGCTCTCTGTTGACACACGCAAGGCGGCTGTGGCCGAGGCCACACTGGCCGCAGGAGCGGAGCTGTTTAACGATGT
>DFBP01000130.1:864-1388 GCA_002366685.1 Rhodobacterales bacterium UBA3077
GCAGCCGGATTATGATCGACCCCGGTATCGGTTTTGGCAAAACCCTTCAACACAATCTGGCACTGATCCGAGGGCTCAGCCTGTTTCATGGCCTTGGTTGCACGATATTGCTCGGGGTATCCCGCAAAGGGATGATTGGAAAGATCGCTGATGAACCCAACCCTGAGCGGCGCTTTGCCGGTTCAATAGCCGTCGGCCTGGAGGGGCTCAATCAGGGGGTGCAGATGCTAAGGGTGCATGATATTGCTGAAACCAGACAGGCAATCGCGCTTTGGAGCGCCATGAATTCCGAGGGATAACATGACCCGCAAATACTTTGGCACCGACGGCGTGCGCGGCAAAGCCAACACCTACCCGATGACCGCTGAAATGGCGCTTAAGCTGGGGGCGGCTGTAGGGCATTATTTCCACTCTCATAGCGGCACGGGGCGCGTTGTTATCGGCAAAGATACCCGCCGCTCCGGATACATGATCGAAAATGCCCTCACAGCGGGGCTTTTGAGCGTAGGCATGGATGCCTACCT
>DFBP01000130.1:1417-4931 GCA_002366685.1 Rhodobacterales bacterium UBA3077
AACGGGATCAAGTTTTTTGGGCCTGACGGGTTTAAGCTGTCGGACGATGCCGAGCGGCAGATCGAGTCTTTGCTGGAGGCCAAACCTGTGCTCGTAAGTGCCGAGAAAATCGGCAGAGCACGGCGGATCGAAGGCGACCGCACCCGATATATGGAATTTGCAAAAACCACATTCCCGCGCCGGTTCCGGCTGGATGGGTTGAAGGTGGTGATTGATTGCGCCAACGGTGCGGCTTACCGAACGGCCCCCGAGGTTCTGTGGGAATTAGGGGCGGATGTTATCCCGATCGGCGTGAAGCCCGACGGGTTTAATATTAACGACAATTGCGGCTCGACCAAGCCGGAGCTGGCCGCGCAACTTGTGGTGCAGCAAGGGGCGGATATCGGCATTTGCCTCGACGGGGATGCCGACCGCCTGATGATTATCGACGAGACCGGCAGGGTCGCGGATGGTGATCAGTTGATGGCCCTGATAGCAACCCGTATGGCGGCCGAGGGCAAGTTGGCGGGCGATACGCTGGTCGCGACCGTGATGAGCAATCTCGGGCTGGAGCGGTATATGGATTCCAAAGGGCTTTCCTTGCTGCGCACCGATGTCGGGGATCGCTACGTGGTCGAAGCCATGCGGGCCGGTGGATATAACCTTGGCGGTGAGCAATCGGGGCATATCGTGCTGCGTGATTTTGTGACCACCGGAGATGGATTGATCGCCGCACTGCAAATCCTGAGCGCCATGGTGGATAGCGGCGAGAAGGCGAGTACATTGGTGCAGGTTTTTGACCCGGTCCCTCAATTATTGGAGAATGTGCGCTATGATCCGGCCACAGACCCGCTCGAAAATAGAGAGGTTAAGGCCGCCATCAAAGAAGGCAAAGCCCGCTTTGGCAAAGAAGGCCGTGTGCTGATTAGAAAATCAGGCACGGAGCCGCTGATCCGTGTGATGGGGGAGTGCACCGATGAGGCGTTGCTACGCGAAGTTGTTCACAATATCGTGACTGCGGTAGGACAGGCTGAATAAATATGCTATTGTGGTGAAAACCACAGGAGTCCAGTGATGCGAAACTTTCTCAGCCTTGTTTTTATTCTTGCCGCCAGCGGCGCTTATGCACAGTCCTTTAGCGCGACCCTTTCTCCGCCATGGGATGGGATCAACGTGCCCGAAGGCCAGCAGTGCCATCTGTATGACGGCAATGGTGCAACGCCCGAGATTTCTGTTAGCGGCTTGCCGGCGGGCACGGCGATGGTTCGGGTCGAGTTTAACGACAAAAGCTACGAACCGCTTTCGGAAGATGGCGGCCACGGCGTGATTGGCTTTGTTGTGAGCAGCACCGATGCGGTGCTGCCTTCAGTGCCAGGAATGACAGCTGACCTACCAGCGGGAACGGAAGTATTGGCGGCAGCACGGACGGGGGGACAATATGCTTCACCGGGGTATTTACCGCCGTGTTCTGGCGGGCGTGGGAACCGCTATACGGCCGATGTAATCGCGCTGGATGCGGCAGGCGTAGAGCTTGGCAGGCTGGCGCTGGAGATCGGCAAATACTAGCCAACCTCACACGCTATAGCCAAAACGGGTGATTTTTGCGGGTTTCCCGCGCAATACCTTGATCGCATTGCCAAGCGACGGTTCCGGCTGTTTTTGTTGATACGCAATAGCGGGGATTCCCCTTTCCTTAATTTCCTGTTTGAACTTCGCCTGCCACTCGGTTGACAGCGAGTCTCGCTGAATTTCGACTGTGCTTTCTTGAGACTCCGGCGTGGCCACGCCCATGTGGTTGGCCAGGCACTCAAAATAAGGCTCCGGATTTTTATGCAGGGTTTCATAAGAAAAGGATTCAAAGGATAGTTCATTGAGGGTCAAGTATGACTCCCAGAACGCGTAGCCACGACCAATATGAAAATAGGCTTGGCACAGCGTTTTAAAGCTATAGTGGGCCTCTGCATTTTGCCGCGATTTTCGGGTATCGGTCGTTGTTGTCCACTTGCCGGTTTGCATCGCGCGGACCAGAGAGACGGCTTGCGCGATCCTGTCTTCTCGGTGCAATAGCACCAACTTAACGTCATTTTGGCGTCGGCACCGCCGGATAAAATCAAGATTGTATTCGTCAATGACCTGAAGGAGTTGGCGCGGAAAGATCTTTACCGCGAAACGACCGTTTTCGGTGCTGGCCGACTGCAGGGTGCGTTTAAACAGGGCCGCGCGCCTCGTTTCACCTTTCGCACCTTTCAAGTGCCCGAAATCGAGCCACTCTTGGGTATGGCCCATCAACCCCGTTGCATTGGTGAGAGAGCCAAGCCAGTTGCTACCTGCGCGCGGCATTGAAAGGATCAGAACGCCCTTTTGCGGGTTATGTGCCACTTGATGCTCCTCGATTTTTCGCTGTTTCAAAAGTGGTTAGCAACTCGGGAATCCCAAGTATAGCCTATTTGAGCGCTTGTTAGGATAACACTGGAAATATTTCACGGGATTGGCTAATGTTGTTCATAATCGCAAATGATCCGAAAACGGACAGCGGTAACAGGCAAACATGAGGAAGAGCAGTTCCCATGACGGAAATGGTATTTGGCGCCTCTGCGCCAGAAGTGAACAACCCGGCTTTGCCGGAGTGGTGGCGCACGGTTGACCGGCTTTCGATAGCCGCCGTTTTTGCGTTGTTTTTGATCGGGATGCTGCTGGCACTCGCGGCTTCGCCACCGTTGGCGCTCGACCAAGGGTTGGACCGGTTTTTCTATGTTAAGCGGCAGGCCATTTATGGCGTGCTCGGGTTGGGCACGATGATTTTTATTTCGACCCGAAGCATTAAAACCGCGCGGCGACTGGCAGTGCTCGGGTTTGCTGTGTTTTTTGTTGGGATCGCTTTGCTGCCGTGGTTTGGCACCGATTATGGCAAAGGCGCGATCCGGTGGTTTTCCTTTGGCCTTGGCTCGATCCAGCCCTCCGAATTTATCAAACCGCTCTTTGCTGTTACGGCTGCCTGGCTACTCGCGGCAAGCACCGATATTGCAGGCCCACCGGGGCGGCTTATTTCTTTTGTGTTTATGATGGCGATTGTACTGCAACTTGCTGCGCAACCTGATTATGGCCAAGCCGGGCTTGTGCTGGCAAGCTGGTCAACGATCTTTTTTGTAGGCGGCGCGCCTAAAAAGCTGTTGATTTCGCTAGGCGCGATCACTGTTGCCGGAGGTATGTTTGCCTATAACACATCAGCGCACGTAGCGCGCCGGATTGACGGCTTTTTGAGCCCGGACGTGGACCCTTTGACCCAGATCGGGTTTGCGACATCTGCCATTCAGGATGGTGGCCTGTTCGGGGTTGGAATCGGGCGTGGCTCGGTGAAGTGGACCCTGCCGGATGCGCATACGGATTTTATCATTGCGGTTGCTGCCGAAGAATTTGGCCTGTTGCTTTGCCTCGTGATTATTGCGCTCTTCATGTTTTTGACACTGCGTTCGCTCCTGCGCTTGCGCCGGGAGCGGGATATGTTCATCCGGCTCTCTGGTGTCGGCTTGGCCAC
>DFBP01000130.1:4970-6328 GCA_002366685.1 Rhodobacterales bacterium UBA3077
TTGCCGTTTGTGAGTTATGGCGGTTCTTCCCTATTGGCAGCGGGAATAATGATGGGGTTATTGCTGGCGATGACCCGCACCCGCCCGCAAGGCGATATGAGCGAGATCCTCGGAGGCCGAATATGAGCGCGCCGCTACTGGTGATTGCTGCGGGTGGCACAGGTGGCCATATGTTTCCGGCACAGGCACTGGCCGAAGAAATGTTGGCACGTGGCTGGCGGGTAAAGCTCTCGACAGATATTCGTGGAGCACGTTACGCGGGGGGCTTCCCTGAAGCGGTGCAGCGTGAAGTTGTGAAATCGGCAACCACGGCGCGTGGCGGCATGCGGGCCAAATTGGCCGTGCTGCCCAGAATTTTGATTGGTGCAATGGGCGCTTGGCGTTCGTTTCGGAAAGACAGGCCAACTGTAGTTGTTGGTTTTGGTGGTTATCCGGCGCTGCCGGCCATGATTGCAGCATGGGGTATGCGCCTGCCTCGGATGGTGCATGAACAAAACGGCGTGCTCGGGCGTGTGAACAAGGTGTTTGCAAAGCGAGTTGACAAAGTGGCCTGCTCCGTTTGGCCAACCGAACTGCCCAAAGGCACAAATGCAGAGCACACCGGCAACCCCGTGCGCGGAGCTGTGCTCGCCAAAGCGGGCTCACCTTATATTGCACCGGGAGATTATCCGATGAGCCTTTTGGTCATCGGCGGATCACAAGGTGCCAGCATATTTTCGGACGTCATCCCGAAGGCGCTGGCGTTGTTGCCAAAAGCCCTTCAGGATCGGTTGGTTGTTTCGCATCAGGCCCGCGAGTCAGATCACGAAATGGCGGTTGAAGCCTATGCCGAGCTTGGTATACGTGCCGATGTCAGGCAGTTTTTCGCGGACGTTCCCGAACGGATTTCCAATGCTCAACTGGTCATCAGTCGCGCCGGGGCTTCCAGCGTGGCAGACCTGACAATTATCGGGCGGCCCTCCATTTTGATCCCGCTGGCAATTGCGACCAACGATCACCAAACCGCCAATGCTGCTGGGCTGAAAGCCGCGCACGGGGCGATTGTAATCCCCGAAAAAGCCTTGACGCCGGAGGCGTTGGCAAAGCATATCGGCGGGATATTGTCGGACCCTGATTTTGCCCAGAGCATGGCCGCTGCCGCGTTGGAGCTCGGGCGACCGGATGCGACCAACCGGCTGGCGGCAATGGTCGAAGCGCTTTCAAAGGAAACATCAAGTGAATAACCATACTCGTTTGCCTCAGGATATCGGCCCGATCCATTTTGTCGGTATCGGCGGTATTGGCATGTCTGGCATTGCCGAAGTTCTGCTCAAACATGGTTACGTTGTGCAAGGTTCCGACCTGAAAGAAAGTCCGAT
>DFBP01000130.1:6425-7121 GCA_002366685.1 Rhodobacterales bacterium UBA3077
CGGCTTGCGGGCTTGCCGGTTGTGCGGCGCGCTGAAATGCTGGCTGAACTGATGCGCCTGAAAAACAACGTCGCCGTGGCCGGAACCCATGGCAAAACCACAACGACCTCGATGGTCGCCGCATTGCTCGACGGCGGCGGGATGGACCCCACCGTGATCAATGGCGGCATAATCCATGCTTACGGTTCCAACGCGCGCATGGGTTCGGGCGAATGGATGGTGGTGGAAGCTGATGAAAGCGACGGTACCTTTAACAAGTTGCCGGCAACAGTGGCGATTATTACCAATATCGACCCCGAGCATATGGACCACTACGGCAGCTTTGANNGCGCTCCGCGAGGCCTTTTATACATTCGTTTCGAACATCCCGTTTTATGGCGTTGCCGTTTGCTGCATCGACCACCCTGAAGTGCAATCGCTTGTTGGCCGGATCACCGATAGGCGCGTCGTGAGCTATGGCATGAACCCGCAGGCCGATGTGCAGATCAAAAAGCTGCGCTATGAAAACGGCCAGGCCCATTTTAATGTGTCTTATAAAGAAGGTAAAATAAAAGGGCTGGTGCTGCCCATGCCCGGCGATCACAACGTACTGAACGCCACAGCGGCGATCGCAACAGCGTTGCATATGGGGATATCGCCTGACCAAATAAAAACCGCGCTCAAAGGCTTTGGCGGGGTTAACCGCCGCTTTACGCG
>DFBP01000268.1:0-3401 GCA_002366685.1 Rhodobacterales bacterium UBA3077
CCTATGATACCTTTAGCGAAACAGCGAGGACAAATTATGACCAATACTGTTCCAATCAGCCGTCCGTTTTTCGCGATCTTGCTTATGCTTTTTCCGGCTTTGGCTGCCGCAGAATGCGAGATCTATTCGCTCCCGAGTATTTGTGACCCCGCAGCGCAGGACTCGCAGCACTGGATCGGCGAATACGCGGGCAATAGCACCTCATTTCTTATGACAGTAAACAACATGCCCTTTAATCCGGGATTTCAGGAAACAGGCATGATGACCCTATTCGAGATGGACGGCAATCTCGGCTTCGTCGGCGGCGGCGGGTTTGAGGGCACAGCCGAATTGTCCAGAGACATGAGCGACGAAAACAATGTGAACTTTTTCTCCGGAAACTGGGCTTGGCTGGCGGACGAGATCGACACAATCGTTTTTCTGCAATCCCAGCATATTGCGGATACAGATGATCCAAGCACCTGCCCCTTGCAATGGTGGCCCCGCTGGACGGGGACCTACCAGCCGCCAAACTCGCCTGTGATGAATATCACATTGATCGCCACGACTTTTGACCAGATGTTCGGGCGCGTCCATTATTCAGGGCAAGAGAATGGGGCCCGGATATTTATTGATAGTCGATTTACAATGAGAAACGTCTGGTTTGACCCCACAGGCTATGAAAAAGAAGCTTTTGCGGCTGATAGCCTTGAATGCCAGATTCATTGCCAGCCGGGCTCACCAACATTCCTCTGCGCGAGCTAGCAAACCGGCTTAAACCGTTTCCTCGTACTTCTCGCCGAGTGTGCGGTGCAATCCGGCACGCACAGCTTCGCCCGCCGCCCGCGCCAAATCCTTGCGGTGCACATAGTCCTCGGCCTTGAGCGGCGGATGGTAGGTCACCCGCACCCGCCCGCCTTGAGAGAGGCCCAAAATCACCATCGCATGTGCTCCAAAATCCATATCACCCCACCAGCCGTAAAAACGCTTGTCTTTCCCTCTGGGGGGATAATAGGTCACCGTTACCGGCTGCACCCAAACCAGCTCCCGCAAGGCCTCGGTATGAAATGCGCTGAACAGGGTTGATTTGAACGGCAGCACCCGCAGCCCGTCGGAGCTGGTGCCCTCGGGAAAAAAGCAAAGCTTGTCCCCGCCCTCGATCCGCTCGGCCAGTTGCACCTGCTGTCGCTTGGCTTCCCGCGGGTTGCGCTCGATGAACAGCGTGCCAGTCACCCGTGCCAAAAAGCCGATCACCGGCCAGCTGGCCACCTCGGATTTCGATACAAAATGGATATGCGCGGCGCTGTGCAGCACAAAAATATCGGTCCATGAGGAGTGGTTGGCGACCAAGGCGCCGCCATGAGTCATTTCCTCGCCTTCGATCTCCAGCCGGAGCCCCAAAAGCGTGTGCCCAACCCGCGCCCACAGCCGCACAACCGCGCCGCTCGCTTTTTGCCCGCCGATCAGGCGCTCCAGAAGCATGGCCAGCGCCCATAGAATAAACAACTCCAGCGTCAATATCGAATAGATCAACAGGCGCACAATCAAGCGAAGCCAGCCGATTATGCCGAGTTTCGGTGCGGGTTCCGGTTCAACTTCAGTCCAGATCAAGGCTCAGCTCCGTTCCCGCGCGTAAAACGCACGATATTTTTGCACCATGCGACCGGTATCCATCAGCAAGCACACATCTACAGTATTAAAACTGTGGTCGATATAGGCCCCGTCACCTACAAATCCGCCGAGACGAAGGTAAGCCTTTATGAGCGGCGGTATGCTCCGCAGGGCTTCTTTATTGTTTACATCGTTAATATCCATCTGGTTCAGCGGTACATAGGCCTTTGAGCGCACCCGCAGATCTTCAGGAGCAAGGTATTTCTGATGCAGATAAGATAGCGCCTGCTTTAGGGGCTCAAGCTTGGTCCCGTGAAACGAGGCAACCCCAAACAGGATATCAACCCCGTGGCGCATTACATAATCCCCGAGCCCGTCCCAAAGCAGGTGCATCCCGACCCCGCCGCGATACTCTTTTGCCACGCAAGAACGCCCGAGCTCCAAAGCATTGCGGCCCGAAAGCTTCGAGAGATCAAACTCGGACTCGCCATAATAGCCGATTCCGGCAGCGGCCATGTCTTCCCGCATCAACCGATATACCCCCGCCACCCGGCCGTTGGCGGCGTTGTCTATCAGGAGCAGATGGTCAAAATAGGGGTCAAACCTGTCTTGCTCCAAGCGCAAGCGGTGTGAGTCCTGATCGGCTCTAGCACCCATTTCCTCCACAAAAACCTCGTAACGAAGCCGTTGCGCGGCGCGAATATCATCCGCCCCCTGCGCAAGGCGAACGTCAAACTGGCTTTTGTCCATGGGCACTCCTGGTCGATCTCTTGGCGCTAAATACGCAAGCCAGCCCTTTACGGCAAGTTTTGTTTATTTTTTGTTAACCACGATGGTTTACGCAACAAGGTCAAGGTCGATCACATCCCCGTTTATAACCACCTTGCCGGCATGTTCAAAGTTAACGGTAATGCGGGAGCCGATCACTGATTGCACCTGCCCGATGCCCCATTCCGGTTGTTGGGGGTGGCGCACACGCATTCCGGGTGCCAATATAGAATTCATAACGTCCCTCCAACTTCGGGCTTCACTATGCAAGAAAACCTCGCCGAGCTGATGAGCTCCCGCATCTGTCATGATCTCATAAGCCCTGTTGGCGCCATCGGCAACGGTCTTGAACTGATGGGGGCGCTTTCAGGCCCCACACCGGAGCTCGAACTGATCGGGCAATCTGCCCATACCGCCGAAGCCAAGCTCAAGTTTTTTCGGGTGGCCTTCGGGGCTAGTGGGGATTCACTAATTAGCGGGACGGAATCCCAGCGCATTGCCGCCGAGATGTTTGCCACAGGCCGATTCAAGGTCGAGTTTTCCGAGGGCTGGGGCGACCGGCAACGTGGCTTGGTAAAACTTTTTTACCTGCTATTGCTTTGTGTTGAAACCAGCCTGCCAAAAGGTGGGGTTGTCACTTGCTCGCCAACCATAAGCGGCTGGCGCATCGAGGCCAAAGACACGCCGGTTGGGGCCGTGCAAAATCAATGGGCGCCTTTGCTTTCCGGAGGCAAGGTCGAAACAATAACCGCTAAAACCATTCAATTCGCGCTCGCGCAGGAGAGCCTGCAAACCCGATCCATAAAACTGAAAAGTGAAATCACACCCGAAGGCCTCTTCCTTTCGTTCTAACTCTGCGGGTTTTTTTGCCCTCCGGTTGGGGCGCAACCCGCCGAGCCAAAGGCGAGGCGAGGCCCAACGGGAGGCGAGGCGTTGCGCCAGCAACGCTTCGACCGACGGGCGGGAGCGTTTGGTTAAAACCATGATCCGTGTCACCCATCGGTTCGGGTTTAGGCAAACCGAACTGCAAATCCGGCTCGCGC
>DFBP01000268.1:3511-5910 GCA_002366685.1 Rhodobacterales bacterium UBA3077
TCTGTCACCAGAGCCCCCGCTCCGATCAGGCAGTCCCGCCCGATCTTGGCCCCGTTGAGCACAATAGCCCCCATGCCGATCAGAGAGTTATCTCCGACCACACAGCCGTGCAACATGGCTTTATGCCCGATTGTGCAGCCTTCACCGATGGTCAGCGGAAATCCCGGGTCGGTATGCATCACCGCATTTTCCTGAACGTTACTGCCCGCGCCGATCGTGATCCGCTCATTATCGCCACGCAGGACCGCTCCAAACCAGACCGAAGCGCCCTCCTCTATCCGCACGTTTCCAACCAGAACCGCTTCATCCGCAACCCAGTGTTCGCCCTCGGGCAAAATCGGAGCCACCCCGTCCAGTTCATAAATCATTGCATTGCCTCATATTCCGCTTTTAGCCCGCTCACAAACCCGGTGAGCCCCGTTACCCGCGCCCGTTTCAAACGTTCGGCCTGAACAATGGCGCGCAAATCCTCCTCAGCCCGGTCAACGTCGTCATTAACCAAAACATAATCATACTCCGCCCAATGGCTGATTTCATTGCTTGATTGCGCCATGCGTCCGGCGACCACTTCGGCGCTATCCTGCCCGCGCTTTTGGAGGCGGGCCTCAAGTTCTGCAATGCTCGGTGGTAACACAAAAACCGAAACCACGGCTTCACTCAGTGGCGAGTTGCGAATTTGCTGTCCGCCCTGCCAGTCCACATCAAAAAGCACATCCTGCCCCGAGGCAATGGCGTCCTCGACCGGTGCCAGAGGGGTGCCATAAAAGTTGCCGAAGACCTCGGCGTGTTCGAGCATACCGCCAGAGTTCACAAGGTCCTCGAATTCTTCACGCGACTTGAAAAAATACTCACGCCCGTTTTCCTCACCCGGACGCGGGCTGCGGGTGGTTGCCGAAACCGAAAAAACCACCTGATCATCATCTTCTAACACCCGCTTGGAAAGGGTCGATTTGCCCGCCCCGGACGGTGAGGAAAGAATGATTAATATGCCGCGACGCGCGAGGTCCATGATGTTCTCCAAACCAGATTGAGCCCATATTTGCCAAATGCAAGCGGCGTGTGTCCAGCCCGAAAGGCTATTTCGCACATATTTTATTAAAATCGAGCCGGAAAAGTTAAAATTTGGTGTCGATCAGGGCCCCTGTTGTTTTCATTAGTTTTTCCACGGCGGCTGTCGCGTGCCAGACAAGATAAATCGTAAATTTCCCGATAATATTAACGATAGATTACACCAGCCCGTTACATACATCTAAAATTATATTATTCTTATTGGTGAAGTTACGATAAAAGCCAGTATGGGCAGGACACAATGCGCACCACTTTAAAAGAAAATTCTATGCAAAACCCGATTTTTAACAATCTATTCGAACACTGGAGCGCCCTGCGAAACCAATCCGATGTGCCAAACCGCTGCGAGATAGACCCGCGTGTTTTTCCGGACGCGTTGGAAAACACCTTTATTTTTGAACGCATCGCCGAGGATGATTTTCGCGCCCGCCTCGCCGGACTGAACCTGTGTGAGATGATGGGCATGGAGGTGCGCGGCCAGAGTGCAGCCAGCTTTATGCAGGAGTCACAGCGCGACCATATCCAACGGGTGTTGAGTCAAATCCTGGCGCGCCCTGCGGTTGGCGAGCTCACGCTCGAAGGTCGCGGGCTTGACGGCACAACCGTTGAGGTCAACATGATCTTGCTGCCATTGCGCAGCGATATGGGCGACGTTAACCGGATTATCGGCTGCATTTCCTATCCGCAAACCAGCTTTTCCGCACCACTCCGTTTTAGCATCACCGATCAAAAACTCACACCACTGAGCGCGCTCGGCGAAAACACCGAGGAAATCGCGCAAGGATTTTCAGAGAAGATCGAACCTTTCCGGGCACAGGGCGTCCACGCGGTTTCCGAAAATGAGAACCCGCTGCCGAGCCCCAAAAAAACCGGCCATCTGAAGCTGGTTCAGGACGACGAATAGTCGGCCTCGGCTAGGCCCTGAATGGCCAGAAGCGCGCTCAGGTCGGAGTGGTCAAGCACCACATCTGCGGCTTCTTTCAGTGCAGGTTTGGCTTTATAGGCCACACCGATGCCAGCGGCCTTGATCATGGCAAGATCATTGGCACCATCACCCACAGCGATCACGTCGCTTCGTGAAATGCCCTGCGCTTTGCAGAGCTCATCCATGGCTTCGGCCTTGGCTTCACGACCCAAAATCGGATAGGTGACCTTTCCGGTCAGCGCGCCGTTTTCCGATTCCAGGGTGTTGGCACGGTTGTGGGCAAAGCCGGCATCCACCGCCACCCGGCTGGTAAAATAGGTAAAACCACCGGATACGAGCGCCGTATACGCGCCCTGATCATTCATGGTCTGAACCAGCACCTGCGCACCGGGGTTCAGCGAAATTC
>DFBP01000274.1:0-5365 GCA_002366685.1 Rhodobacterales bacterium UBA3077
TCGAGCGGCAACACGCGGCGGTGGTCGGTCAGCGGGTGGATCACCACGGTGGTGTCTTGTCGCGCTTCGACCACTTCATCAAGGTAGCAGATTGCGCCAAGGCGAGCCGCCAATGTGAGCGGGCCGTCTTGCCAGTTAGTGCCGTTTTCATCCAGCAGGAAGCGGCCCACAAGGTCTGCCGCAGTCATATCCTCATTACAGGCGACTGTAATCAGCGGCTTGCCAAGCTTCCATGCCATATATTCGACAAAACGGGATTTGCCGCAGCCCGTGGGGCCTTTTACCATAACCGGAAGCCGACAATTATAGGCTGCGTCGTAAAGAGCGATCTCCTCACCGGTGGCGTGATAGAACGGCTCTGTATTAATCATGTATTGCTGGGCATCAACCATGGTTTTTTCCTCTGATCTTTATGAAAAAGCCAAGTGCACTTTGGCTCATTGATAAAGAGGGTTCCCGCCCCACCAGATGGTGGAGCAGGATGTGGCAATGCTTACTTGTGCACGCCGAGTTTTTCACGCCAATTCGGATAGATCGAATCCGCGTCGCCGGTAAAGCTTTCGAATGCCCCTTTCATTTCAGGGCTATCTTTAGCGTATTCAACCAAATCCACACCTTCTTGCCAAGCCTCATAAGACTGACGAAGCGACTTCGCGCCAGAAGCGATGCCGTCTTTGTGGCCAAGTGCACCGCCGCCCGAAGTCTGGATCACATTACAGTGGCCAAGGTTGTCAAAGAAGCCCGGCAGACGAAGGGCGTTCATGCCGCCCGAGATAATCGGAGAAGTTGGCTTCATGCGCTCCCAAGGCTGAGTGTAGTGCGTGCCAACGGAAACGTCATCCATAAGGGCTACGGAAAGGACGGTGTCACTGTTGTAACCTTCCATTTTGCCAAAGCCCATGGTGCCGGTGTGAATGCCGGAAGCCCCGGCCATTCGCGCCCATTTCATGTGAACCAGCGCGGTGTAACCCCGGTTGGATTCCTCGCCGGTGATCATACCGTGACCCGCGCGATGATAGTGGATGAACTGGTTGGAGAAGTGGCGCCGCGCGGTTGTCACCATTCCGGTGCCGCCAACAAAGCCATCAACCAGCAGCGATACTTTTTCAGCTTCGGTGCCGAATTGCTCCAGCACATATTCACCACGGGCAAGCATTTCGTCGTGGCTGTCAGCCGTAATGTTGGCCGAGAAAATTTTTGCTTGGCCGGTTTCGTCCATCGCGCGCTTCATGGCGTCGACGATCAAAGGGATCGATTCGCGCATTGGCGCGTATACTTGGTTTCCCTGTGGTTCATCGTTTTTGATGAAGTCACCACCGAGCCAGAACTGGTAACACGCATCCGCAAATGGCTTGGGACGCAGGCCAAGTTTTGGTTTGATAATCGTGCCAACAACCATACCGCCATCTTCTAATGGGCGGCCAAGAATGCGCCACATGTCCTGAATGCCTTTGGACGGGCCATCAAACAAACGCATAAAGTTAGGCGGTACAAAGAAGTCGAGCAGTTTTGCATACTCAACGTCACCCATAGCTTGGTTGTTACCAACCATACAGGTCATCAGTGATACAACCATTGCGCGGCCGTCTGTGATGTTGCGGTCAAACAAGTCGATCGGGTAAGCGATTTTCATCAGCTCGTTTTCTTCGTCGATCTCATAGCAGATCGCGTCCAGACCCATGGCAAAATCGTCTGTGGTCGATGTTTGTACGTTCGTACCGGTTGAGCTCTCGGCGCAGAAGTGCGCGGCTGTACCGATGTAATCAAAGAAGCCGGGCATCGGTTTCATTTTGTAAGCGCCAAGAACGTGTTTGCCAGCGGCAATCAGGTCTTCTTCCTTTAGCGTCAAATCGCTGTAGCGTGATGTTTGGTCTAGCATGTTGATCTCCCTTAACGATGCTGATTCTAATTATTCAAATATTCCAACTTGGTGATATGTCAGAAAGGTTATAGAGTAAAATAGATTGTTTCTATGGGTGTTATAGATAGTCTCTATACAAGATAGCTTGCCGAGGAATGTCTTCCAACCTGAGCCATCACCTCAGCTTCGCCCGGTTCAGGCCGATGCTGTAGCCAAAGCTGCCCATTGAGAAGATGTCAGGCATTGGCACTTTTGTGGCCTTTCGAGCGAGGTGCAATAAAAAATGGGGCCACGGCCCCATTTCTCATTCGTTTGCAATGTTTTCTTTAGTGATTAGAAAGTACGGCTCCATTCAACATTGATACTCGCTTGGTGCATCTTGAGTTCGACCGTGCCAGGAGTTGGGCCTCCAGGTGTTGTCTCGGCACCGCTCACCGTGTTTTCGGGCGCATAAACGGCGGAAAAGTTTATCGAATCTCTGTCATTGATGTTATACGTGCCACCCGCAGTGAAGTGATGAGTTGTTATACCTGGTGCGAGTATGTTCAGCGTTACATCCTCGGGGCCTACCGGGTTTGACGAATGGGCATAACCGGCCCGAAGAGTCATTTTGTCGCTCGCGCGCCATTCTATACCCAGTTTGACCACATCGACGTCTTCCCAGCCAAAACCGGCACCATCGGGCGCACCGAGTGGGCCAGCGTCACCCGCGTTCGCAAGGGCACCAACGCGTGAATAGAAGATATGCTGGTAGTCCAACATCACCGTCAAGTTTGGTTGAATGTCCAATGCGAATCCGGCAGTGACCGAGGCCGGGATATCAAAATCCCCGCCGTCTTCAAACAAGCCGGAATACATCTCGAATTCGGACATCCACATTTTGGTTTGTCCGGCAAGGCCAAACCGGAGGGTATCAGACAGGTCAATTTCGATACCGCCACGCAGGCCATACCCGAATGACCAATCGTGACCGTTATCGGTAAGCGCTGTGTTGTCAACTGAGATGGCACCAAATGCGCCGAGCCCACTTGCGCTAAAGCCTTGAATTACAACGGTTGGCGCGATGCCAAATGAAACGGCACCCACTTTTTTCGCGTATGTAGCCGAGAGAAAAAGCTGGAGCAAATCAACACCGGCCGGGCCAGCGCAAAATACACCATTCCCGCAAAGTCCGGTGGTCACATTGGGATATGTTGTGTTCATTCCGCCATTGCCGTAGGCGGCAAAGTTTAAGACAGCCCCGTTTGCGAGCGGGACGTTATAAGCAATGTTGGGCGAAATGAAAAAATTCTTTTCGCTGTCAACTTCTCCGATTGGCACAAACTGCGTACCGGTACCCTCAAAGCCACGGACCGGGTTGAAAAGCTGACCACCTAGCACGAGTTCTCGACCAACATCGGCAACACCTGCCGGATTAGCCGCTGCAGACATTGCATCATTTGTGTGCGCCACACCCGCGCCGCCCATTGCCCTTTGAACCGCGCTATAACCAATTGCGAAGTATCCTTCGGTGGCGCTCGCTGGCGTTGAGGCAACGGCGGCACCCAATAGGGTTATCGCTGCGCTTCCGCGAAGCATTCTTTCTAGTGTCATATTACTCTCCCTTGTCATTCCAGGTACTGTTACTGGCTTGCGTTACTTTGCGCCTGAGTATGCCCGGATCATCGATTGATCTCCCCTGGAAAACCAGGAGCGCCTCACAGTTTCAAGATCATTGTTAAGTTTCCCTGAGGCTACCTTGATATTAGATGAAAATCATATATGTGCAAACGTTAATGTGTCGCATGTGTTGCGAACTCACCACCAAAACGCGCGCAAATTATAGCTTCTGTGAGGGATCTGGAGGTTTGTTGCGCTCATCAGGTCCAACTGGAGCTGTCCCGCTTTAGTACCGCCCCCGTGAGCTCATGTAAGCGGCTCTTCTTTCGAAAGCTAAGGGACTTTTCCAGCCCAACGCAGAATGTCTGCAGCGTGGATTGTAAAAGCCGTTGAGGTATTCAAAGATTGCCAGTTCTGCAGCGCAGCGAGTGTGCCACGGGTGCCACCAGATCCATTCGGCCTTGATTATTTTGAAGAATGTTTCGACGACGGCGTTATCATATCCATTTCCCTTGCCATTCATGGATACTTTTTACCCATGTTGGCGCAGGCGTTTCTTATATTTGTGCGGGGCACTCGAATTCAGCGGTAAGACTAAGGTACTAAACTCAAGCTGTGCGCGGTGGGCTCTAGGCAGTGGCAAAGTTGGATCAGGAGGGGGGTATTGGAACTCGAAGAAGCCCCTTGGCCGTTGGCTGGAAAGCCGTTTAAAGTACGTCTGGAACGACATCAAACAGGGTAACACTATTTTTCTTTGCCCTTTTCGCGTCCAATCATAAAGGATCTGGAAACATGACAGCATTTAATCTCACTCAATCCGACGGGATCGCCCATTTGCGCTTTTGCCGACCACAAACCTCTAACGCAATGGGGGCTGAATTCTGGAGTGACTTTCTGCCAGCTATTGCCGATCTTGATCAAAAAGGATCGACCCGTGTTCTGGTTATCTCCGCAGAGGGTAAGAATTTTTGCTCGGGAATGGATCTTATGGCGTTTGCCGGGGGTACAGCCGCCATGGCCAGACACGCCATGCCCAGCAAAAGGAACACAATCGCCCCGATGGCTCGTGTCCTGAAAATGTCTGTCAGGGTGCCCGCCCAGATCATAACGATCGCCGAAACTGTTGTTCCTAGTGAATAGATTCCGCCCCACATAGCGTGGGTCAACCCAAACTCGGTTCGAATATGGTCAGAGAAGATTGAAATGAAAAATGTTTGACCAAAGCTGGACATGAAAGCAAGCAAAGCGCCAGCAGCGAGCCATCGGGCATTTTGTCTAGCAAAAGCAATCAGGGACATGAGAGTCGAACTTTCTGTTGGGCGCGGTTTGTTCGTGCATGGCAGGATTGCTTAAGTAACCACTATTGATACGAACATGTGATTTGGTCAATCGACTGCACGCAGAAAGTTAGAGTTTGCCATCATCCCCCGATTCCCGGCGGTTTTGCGTTCATAATCCGGTGCCAACACGGTGACGCCGGGGCCTTCGAACTACGGGCGAGCGCTAGTAAGGAACAGGCGTGATTTGGCATGCCTACTGAGGCTAGGTTCTTGGGTCGCGAAGTGGCCAAACATTCACGTCATTGCAAGCAAACCTTGATCCGGGTTCGCTTGCACTTGTTTATTAAGGGCAGAGGATTTCCTCTGCCCCAAAATACATTTTGACTACTCTGTAAGAGCTTTCAGTTGATCCATGATCGACTGCAACGCTTCCGGGTTTTCTTTTGCTACGGTCAGCAATCCTTGGAGCATTGTGGTGGAAGAGGCATCTAATCCTGCTGCCTCAATCGCAGAGCCAACCATTTCGTTGGTAATCGCCTCTACAACGCCCGTGGCAGCTTCTTCGACCGATGTTGCTTCAGCTTGAGCCGCCGCTTCTGCGGCTTCAGCAGCGGCAGTGGCTTCT
>DFBP01000274.1:5388-5832 GCA_002366685.1 Rhodobacterales bacterium UBA3077
AGCAGCGGCAGCGGCAGCTTCAGCCTCGGCAGCGGCCTTCGCAGCTTCCGCATCAGCTGCGGCCTGCATTTCCATTTTTTGTGCTTCTTGTGAAGAGTAGTAATAATAACCACCCCCGATAGCCAGCACAGCCAAAATAACAATCCATATAGATTTATTCATTTTTCAAACCTTTCTAAATTTGAAAACCACCACATACGGTAGCTAATTTTATAGTCTTCCAACTCAAGGGTTCAAGTTGGTCCTGAAAACCGCGACTGTGCCTCAATATCACAAAAAACACATTTGCGCTCAAAATACGGTATCATTGCCCAGACGGAACTCGATGCTGTTCACTAGTCCATTGGTGTTCCTGTCCGCAACGAAAGACTTGATCACCAGCGAAACCTCGCCGAAGAAAACGCCTCTGCATCGAGTTTTTGGCTGAAAGTAACCGACTTCACC
>DFBP01000244.1:0-236 GCA_002366685.1 Rhodobacterales bacterium UBA3077
GATGTGCATCCGGAGCATTATGAAGGGAATATCAGGCACCAAGAAGTGCAGGATGGAGACGCAGTGCGCGATCTGTTTGAACTCGATCTGATGCAACAGGCGCTTTTGGTGAGTGACCTACCGATTTTTGGAATTTGCCGCGGTGCACAGGTGATGAATGTTGCGCTGGGGGGCACGCTGCACGAGCACCTGCCCGAGCACATAGACGAGGATATTCACCGCAATGACAATGGCGG
>DFBP01000244.1:375-658 GCA_002366685.1 Rhodobacterales bacterium UBA3077
GTGGAATTTGAGGCGCATCCGTGGTGCTTTGCTGTCCAGTGGCACCCTGAGCGCACAGCTTCATTTGACGAAACCCAGCAAAATCTGTTTGATAATCTGGTACACGTGGCGCGGCAACGCAGCGCTGCCCGCTGACCGTAGGTGCCGGGCCCCTACCGGCGGCATTTTTGCAACAAGTGGCAAAAATGGGGCTGCGGCGCTATCGCCTCGCTGCGCTCGGCGGCTGGAGCGCGCTTTTCGGCAGTAAAATATTGAACCGCTTGCGGAGGGCGGTATCCAGCTC
>DFBP01000244.1:705-2754 GCA_002366685.1 Rhodobacterales bacterium UBA3077
GAAGGCTTTTGGGCCTCCTCCCATTCCTTCGGGCTCATTCGGTTGGCGATCGCCGGATAGACATATTCGGTTTGCATCAGGCTCAGGGTTTGGTTGGTTCCCAAATAATGCTCGGGCCCGCCAAGGCAGACTTCGCGCATCGCCTCAAGCGACAGGGTTTCGGGGGTGACCTCGATGCCACGGACAGTACGCAGGGCCTGACCCAGGATGTCGTTATCGATAATCAGGCTCTCAAGGCAAAACCCCATCAGGGAGCCGTGCATGCCCGCTGCTTCATACACCATGTTGAGGCCCGAAAGCCCCGCCAGTGTGGTGGTGATCCCTTTTTCGAAGCCCGCCTGAATGTCGGGCGTTTTACTGTCGGACATTCCGGCCGCAGAGCCCGAAGGCAGGTCGTAAAACTGAGCCATTTGGGAAACAGCGGAGGTAAGCAACGCTTGCTCTCCCGAGCCGCCAGACATGGCGCCTGTGCGCAAGTCGGATACAAAGGGCCACGTGCCGAAAATGGCTGGATGCCCCGGTTTAATGGCATTGACATAAACCAGCCCGGCCAGAACTTCCGCAACCGACTGGACCACCGAGCCCGCTAGCGCTGCGGGTGAGGTTGCGCCGGCCTGACCAGCGGAAAGCAGCAAAATCGGAACACCGCCTTCAACCATGGCTTCCATTACATCACATGCGTCTTTGGCGAAGCGCATTGGCGGCACCACAAAACAGATGGAGGTGCTTACAAAGGGGCGGCTGCGAAAAGCTTCGTCGCTGCCCGCTACCTGATAGAGCATATCCAGAATCGGCCCGGCATTCTCGGGCACGGTCACGCTGGTGCCCACGTGTTTGCTGGTACCCGCAAGGCAGGCATAAAGCGTGTTGATATCCAGATCGAGCGTGGTGGGCATATCCCGCGCGACCATCGGGCGTTGGAGAAAATGGATGTTTTCTTGTTGGTCAACAATACGGGCGGCATTGTAAAGGTCGAGCAACTCGCTGTCCCGGTAACTGTTGCTTTCAACGTCAACGATATGCACCGCAGCCCCGGCGGTTCCATAGTGGACCTTGGACCCGTTTGGGTGCAGGTCGTGCTTTAGCTCGCGACCGCACAAGGTGAAATCCCGGTTGGCATTTTTTATTGTTTCTTCAACGAGTGCACGCGGGAAGTAAAGGCGGCCATCCCGAAACTCGGCACCGGCAGCAGTGCAATAACGCGCAGCCGTTGGGGTGACCCCGCTGAGGCCAATGCTCTCCAGAGCCTCCAGAACCGAGCTGTGGATTTGCGCAATATCAGCCTCCGAGAGCGGCTTATATTGTCCGCCAGCCATACCCATGCGCACAGGTTTGACGGCTTCTGCCAAAGGCGCGGCTCGAAGTTTTTTGCGAGCAGTGCGCCCCCCCGAGCGCTGTTGTGCATTTGCGGCCATAGTGTTTCTCCCCTATTTTTTGACACGCCCCGAGCTTGGATCGTACATTGGTTTGAGGCTTGCCTCGGCCGCAAAACGCACGCCCGCGATTTCCACTTGGTAGTTTGAGGCTAATACGTCCGTCGCGCTCTCTCTGCGGCAGGAAACGTATCCGAGTCCAATAGAGGCGCCGAGCGCGTGGCCATACCCGCCCGAACTCAGGTAACCGATGATTTTACCATCCCGAACAAGAGGTTCATTGTGGTAAAGCATCGGTTCCGGGTCTTTGAGCCGGAACTGAACAAGCCGGCTCTCCAACCCCGCCTCCCGTTTTTCAAGCACTGCCTCGCGGCCGATAAAATCGCCTTTGTCGGTTTTCACGGCAAAGCCAAGGCCAGCTTCCAGCACGTGATCCTCGTCGGTGATGTCATGGCCGAAATGGCGGTAGGCTTTTTCGAGACGGCAGCTATCGAGGGCGTGCAAGCCGCAGGGTTTGGCACCCGCCTCCAAGATGTTCTCGAAGATGTGCGCGGCCTGATCGGTTGATGCATAAATCTCCCAGCCGAGTTCCCCGACATAGGTTACGCGGTGGGCGCGCGCCAGCCCCATGCCAATCTCGATTTCGCGCATCGTGCCAAAAGGGTGGGCCGCGTTG
>DFBP01000044.1:0-3328 GCA_002366685.1 Rhodobacterales bacterium UBA3077
TCGGTTGGGCTAGCGCAAAGCTGTGTGCGTATTCGGGTTGTGGATGAAAAAGGAAATGAGTTGCCCAATGGCCATGTCGGCGAGATTTTGGTTAGCGGCTTACCGGTGATGGCCGGATATTGGCGAAACGCCGGTGCCACAACCGAAGCTGTGCGGAACGGCTGGCTCTGGACAGGCGATATGGGCGCGATCGATGCAGACGGATATCTGACCCTGCATGACCGCTCGAAAGATATGATCATTTCCGGCGGCACCAATATCTACCCCCGTGAGGTCGAGGAAGCTTTGCTCAGGCATCCGGCGGTTCACGAAGTCGCCGTGGTTGGACAGCCGCACCCCGATTGGGGCGAAGAGGTTGTCGCTTTTGTGGTGCTTCAAGAGGGGGTAAATTTGGACGCTGTAGAGCTTGACGCACATTGCCTGCTTGAAATCGCCCGTTTCAAGCGGCCCAAAGCCTATCGGCTGGTAACCGACCTGCCGAAAAACAATTATGGTAAAGTGCTGAAAACAGACCTACGGAATCGCCTTTTGCAGGAGAAGCAGAAATGAACCTTAATGGAAAAACCGCATTGGTTACGGGCTCGGTGCAGGGCATTGGATTGGCGATTGCCAAAGCATTTGCGAGCGAAGGGGTTAGAATTGCCGCGCACGGGTTGGCGGACGCCGCGAAGGCAGAAAAGGTCAAGAACGAGCTTTTGGAAGCCGGCGCACCGGAAGTGCGTTTCTTTGATGCCGATATGCGGGACCCGGGCGCGATTGACGCTATGATGGACGAAATGGAGAGCTGGGGCGGCACAGATATTCTGGTCAACAATGCGGGCATCCAGAAAACTGTGAGCCTTGCGGAAGCTACGGCCGAAATCTGGGATGCGGTGATCGCGGTAAACCTTTCGGGGGCGTTCCATACCATGCATCGTGCTATGCCATTGATGGCAAAACGCGGCTACGGGCGGGTTATCAACATTGCTTCGGTTCACGGCCTCGTTGCCTCGGTGAACAAGGCGCCTTATGTGTCCGCCAAATTTGGCTTGGTCGGGCTTTCGAAAGTTGCAGCGCTTGAGTATGCGAGTGCGGGTTCAAGCGAAACTGGCGGCGTGACCGTCAATTGTATTTGCCCTGGATGGACCGAAACCGCGATAATAGAACCGCAAGTTCAGGCCCGCGCTGCCAAACATGGCGGAGACCGCGCGGCGGGTGTTGCGGACCTTCTCGCTGAGAAACAGCCGTCAAAACGCACATCCGATCCTTCGGAAATTGGCCAGCTTGCATTGTGGCTTGCCCATCCGGTTGCGCACAACATCACAGGCACATCTATTCCAATCGATGGTGGCTGGACAGCGCAGTAGCGCGCGGCCGGTCCAGAAACCTGTGCGGACAATTTTTCTGCCGCAAATCACAGAAACACGCGCCGTGTCATAAAACTGTTAACATTACGTCATAGATGCGTAGCAAATCGCTCCTAAAAGCAAGGTGCCCGACGAATCGGGTGACTGTAATTCTGAGAAAGAAAACTTGCTATGACTATGAAACTCACAGCTACCGCTGCCGTAATGAGCGCGCTTGTTGCCGGTGCGGCAGCCGCGCAAGAGCGCATTTCGATTGTTGGCTCTTCAACTGTATTCCCGTTCTCTACCACTGTGGCCGAGCACTTCGGTAAAGCAACAGATTTTGCGACACCGGTCGTAGAATCCACCGGTTCGGGCGGCGGCTTGAAGCTGTTTTGCGCCGGTGCTGGTCTGGATACACCAGATATCACCAACGCTTCGCGCCGCATCAAAGCGTCAGAAGTTGCCACCTGTGCCGAAAACGGCGTGACCGAAATCACCGAAGTTAAAATCGGCTATGACGGTATCGTAATGGCCAACTCGCGCGAGGCGGTACCTTTTGAGCTGACACTCCGTGATATCTTTTTGGCGCTGGCCGCGAATGTGCCAGACGGTAACGGCGGTACGATGCCAAATCCGAATGCTACTTGGGCAGACGTAAACCCGGCGCTTCCGGAAATTCGCATCGAAGTTATGGGCCCTCCACCAACATCCGGCACCCGTGACGCGTTTTCCGAGCTTGCCATGGAAGGCGGGTGCGATACTTTCGAGATGGTCGAAGCGATGGAGAAAGCTGACTACAAAGCATTTTGCCACACCATCCGCGAAGATGGCGCTTATATTGAAGCGGGTGAAAACGACAACCTGATCGTTCAGAAGCTGACAGCCAACCCGAATGCGCTTGGCATTTTTGGCTATAGCTTCCTTGAACAAAACGCTGATCTTGTTCAGGGCTCCACAGTTGATGGCGTAGCGCCTGAATTTGAAGCCATCGCTAGTGGCGATTACCCGGTTTCGCGTTCGCTCTATTTCTACGTGAAAAATGCGCATGTGGGGCAAGTGCCGGGCATTGAGGAATTCCTCGCGGAATTCACCGCTGAGGACACCTGGGGTGAATACGGCTATCTGACAGAGAAAGGCCTTATCCCAATGGGGGAAGAAGAGATGGAACAGTTTGCTGATGATGCGGCCAACCTGACACCTCTTTCCATGTAATCAAATCAGGCCGGCGCCCCTTTCGGGGCGCCGGCTTCATCCGTTTCAGGAGCCAAAATGGCAGACAACGAGATATCTTTTGCCGGTCGAAAGCGGCCGCTGGAAACTCTGATTAAAGGGGCGCTCTTTATGTCGTCCCTTTTGGCCATTGTTGTGACGGTCGGTATTGTTATGTCGATGGCGTTTGAAACGTGGCTGTTTTTTGAAAAGGTTTCGGTGTGGGAGTTCCTATTTGGGCTGGAGTGGAGCCCGCAAACCGCAATTCGGGAAGATCAGGTCGGGTCGTCCGGCAGTTTTGGCGCGGTGCCGCTCATTGCCGGTACCTTGTTGATCAGCAGTATTGCGATGCTGGTCGCCGCGCCGGTCGGGCTGATTTCAGCGATCTATCTCGCCGAATATGCCAGCGCGCGCGTGCGGTCCTATGCCAAGCCGCTGCTTGAAATTCTTGCGGGCATTCCTAGTGTTGTCTACGGTTTTTTCGCGGCTCTGGTCGTGGCACCCTTTATCCGGATGACCGGCGGGCAGTTCGGGCTGGAAGTGGCCTCTGAATCGGCGCTGGCGGCGGGGCTTGTGATGGGCGTAATGATCATTCCGCTGATCTCCTCGCTTTCGGATGATGTGATCAACGCCGTGCCCAATGCGCTGCGCGAGGCATCTTTGGGCATGGGGGCAACCCAAGCCGAGACCATTAAAAAAGTGATTGTGCCTGCGGCTGTGCCCGGAATTGCCGGGAGCTTTCTGCTCGCGGCTTCGGCGGCGATTGGTGAAACCATGATTGTGGTTATGGC
>DFBP01000044.1:3393-5896 GCA_002366685.1 Rhodobacterales bacterium UBA3077
TTTGACAGCGCCAAAACCTTGTCGGCCTTTGCGCTTGGCTTGCTGTTGTTTATCACAACCCTCTTCCTCAACGTGATCGCGATGCGGATCGTCAACAAGTATCGGGAACAATATGAGTGATTTGTTTACCAGTGCCGAAAAGCACCTGAAATCCCGCCACCGTTCGGAGTCCCGCTTTCGCTGGATGGGCCGGTTGGCGATTGGGTTTTCACTTGGGTTTCTTGCGATTATGCTATTTTCGATTTTTATGCTCGGCAAAGGCGCCTTGAGTCGTGCCGAAATTGCTCTGCCGGTTGACTTAACTGCTGAAACCGTTGACCAATCTGACATCGAAGCGACCTCGTTTTCCAAACTGGTGCGCAACACGTTATTCGAGACCTTTCCGGAAGTCACAGACCGTGGCGAACGCCGCCGGTTGCTCGGGGTGGTTAGCGCAGATGCGCAGTATGAGCTCAAGCGCCAAGTACTTGCGAACCCTGAGTTGCTTGGGCAGGTGCAAACCATCTGGTTTACGGCTTCGGATGACATAGATCTTTATGCTAAGGGCGAGGTGGATGTAACGCTTCCCGAAGACCAGCGCCGCCTGAAGGATCTGGAGTTGGGGTGGTTAAACCAACTGGAAGTCAACGGGCAGTTGCGCAGCGTGTTTAACAAGGCGTTTTTCACATCGGGCGACTCGCGCGAGCCGGAGCTTGCCGGTATTTTGAGCGCTTTGATTGGGTCAATATTCTCACTCATGGTTTGTTTTGCGCTGTCTTTCCCGCTGGGCATTATGGCCGCGATATATTTGGAAGAATTTGCCAAAAAGAGCCGCTGGTCTGACTTTATCGAGGTGAATATCAACAATCTGGCGGCGGTGCCCTCGATTGTGTTCGGCCTGCTGGGCTTGTCGATATTTCTGGGTGTGTTTGGCTTGCCGCGCTCTTCGCCTCTTGTTGGCGGGATGGTGCTGGCGCTGATGACCCTTCCCACGATCATCATCGCCTCCCGCGCGTCGCTACGTTCGGTTCCCAGTTCCATTCGCGAAGCCGCCTTGGGGATGGGGGCCACACAGGTTCAGTCAACTTTTCATCATGTTATGCCGTTGGCCATGCCCGGTATGCTGACCGGGTCTATTGTTGGAATGGCACGGGCCTTGGGGGAAACCGCGCCGCTTTTAATGATCGGAATGGTTGCCTTTATTGTTGATGTCCCACAGGGCTTTACAGATGCCGCGACCTCGCTGCCCGTGCAGGTGTTTTTGTGGGCTGATAGCCCCGAGCGCTCGTTTCTCGAAAAAACATCAGCCGCGATTCTGGTGCTTCTGGGATTGCTCATCGTTATGAATATCGCAGCCATTGTGTTGCGCAAGAAATTTGAACGCCGGTACTAGGAGACCACCGTGATTAAAAACCCCATCATCACTGCGCGGGACGTAAATGTTTTTTACGGACAAAAACAAGCGCTGAACGGGATAACGCTTGATGTGCCGCGCAATAAGGTGACCTCGCTGATCGGCCCCTCCGGCTGCGGGAAGTCAACTTTTTTGCGTTCGATCAACCGGATGAATGATCTGGTCGATATCTGCCGGGTTGAGGGCGAGATCAAAATCGAGGGTAAAAACATTTACGATAAAGATGTGGATGTTGTTGCGTTGCGCGCCCATGTCGGGATGGTTTTCCAGAAGCCGAACCCTTTTCCCAAATCGATTTTTGACAACGTGATTTATGGCCCGAAAATCCATGGCATGGTGAAATCAAAAAGCGATGCCGAAGAGATTGTGGAGCAAAGCCTGCGCCGTGCCGGGCTTTGGAAAGAAGTGGCTGACAGGCTAAACGAGCCGGGCACCGGGCTTTCGGGTGGGCAGCAACAGCGGCTTTGCATTGCGCGGGCCATTGCCGTGAAGCCCAGCATTATTTTGATGGATGAACCGGCTTCGGCGCTTGACCCGATTGCCACAGCGGTGATCGAAGAATTGATTGACGAACTACGTCAGAAATATACGATTATCATCGTAACCCATTCGATGCAGCAGGCGGCGCGGGTTTCTCAACGCACAGCCTTTTTCCATATGGGTGATCTTGTAGAGGCAGGGGCAACCAAAGAGCTGTTTACCTCACCGCAGGATGAGCGCACCCAGAACTATATTTCCGGTCGGATCGGCTAGCGAAGAGGACCCCATGGAACACCACCACATTGTTTCGCGTTTTGATAAAGACATAAAGCGCATTGAAAGCCAGCTCACCAAAATGGCGGAGCTCACGATAAAGCAGCTCGAATCCGCGATTGTGGCCATCGAAACCCACGATACCGAGCTGTCGCAACGCATTGCCAAAGGTGATCGGGAAATCAACGCTCTGGAGGCGCGGATTGACGAACTTGCGGTCAGGTTAATAGCCTTGCGCCAGCCCATGGCAGAAGACTTGCGCCATGTTGTCTCAACGCTGAAAATCACAACCAATATCGAGCGTATTGCGGATTACGCCAAAACAATGGCGCTGCGCGTGCCGGTTTTGGCCAACGG
>DFBP01000044.1:6056-7019 GCA_002366685.1 Rhodobacterales bacterium UBA3077
GCGGGCGATCAGGTGTGCAACATTACGGAGCATATCTGTTTTCTTGTCACTGGCGAGATATTTGAAAATAGTGACAGTTAAAACGCCTCGATCCCACTTTATCTGCCGCTGTACGGCATCCTAAGGCAGGCTTCAACAAGATGCGGCATCCAGAACAGGGGCCCAATACCCGGTCTCGTAGGCTTGCCGTGCAGACAGGATCAAAACTTCAGTGCTGGTCGCTTCCGCATCCAATTTGAGCTGGTCCGCTTCGGATTGGCTTATGCCCGTAACAAAAATCGAGCCAGTGATATGGGCACACTCGATCCCGTCTCTTGCATGCATCGGGCCATTATAAGGCATTACAAGGATGGTACCGGGGCGGGCGGTTTTGATCACCCGCTGCTCCATCTGTTCCAGAAGGATATCAGACTGCATGGGGCGGTAAAAATAGATCACGTCGTAGTTTGAATAAGAGTCGAATTTCAGGGCATCGGCGTGGAAGATTTTACTGTTTGAAATTCCGAGCGAGCGCAGTGTTTCCTTGGCGGCGTTTGTGTAGCCTTCGTCATAGTCGAGGCCGTCAGCCTGTTGGAAAAACCGGGTTGCGGCAAATATTTTTGTCCCGCCACCACACCCGACATCAATAAACCGAAGGCTTCGGTTGGGGTTCTGCGCGAGGCTGATGCGGTAGGCCGCCGACATCAGGTTTTCAAAATACTTTATCGGAAAAGCAATATCGGCAAAGCAGCCGTAACCCTGCGCCGAACTTGCCTGTGAATTCGGGTTGGCCAGCCGGTGGAAGGCTTCATAAACCCTGTTCAGCAGGTCGTCAGGTTCAACCGGCTGCATTGGTGGCAAAAGCGGGTGTGTGACCGGGGCCAGATGGCGCTCGACAATGTGCTCTATTTCATCCCACTTGCCCAATCGCTTCTTGAACTTACGCGCTTGTTCGTAAATCTTCCGCTGAACCGCATAGTCTTG
>DFBP01000009.1:0-1116 GCA_002366685.1 Rhodobacterales bacterium UBA3077
ACCAGTTCGCCGTTGATCTTGGCCCATTTGAGGGTCATTTCCTCGCCATTCAAGCGCAAATCACGGGTCGCTGCCGCTGGGTTTGCGGAAAACTCGACCTTGGACACAACGGATGTTTTTGTCGGGTGAAGGTGAAACTCAAGCGCGGCGCTATCCACAAGATAGCTCGCTGGTTTATATTGGCTCAGGTGAATTGTCGGGTCGGTCATTGGGCGCTCCATGGTTGTAGGGCTATCCTATGGCATGAATTTCGAAGTGAAAAGGGGCGCGGGTAGATATCCACGCCAAAATTTCGTGCCGATATGCAACGCGGCATTTTGGGCCCGACAACCGCCGAGCCCAAATAATTCACCTCAAATAAAGCGATATCTCATCCAGCATGGCGAGCCGCTGCTTGCGCATGTCTTCCATGTGGAAATCATCGGTTGGTTCAACATTGGTTTCAGCGCGATGGATAGCGCGGTTTAGGTCGTGATAGTCCTCAAACAGTTTGGCAAAATGGGTATCCGACATTTTCAGACCATGCATTTTTTCGATGGCATCCGGAAATTGTTCGGAAAGTTCGTTGGGGGTGTTGGTCATGTATTTGCTCCCGTTTTTCTTGTTGCCTGAATAATGTGGCGTGAATCGACGGGGCAGACCTTGATCTGTCGCAAATTGAGGCGCATATTTGAGGAAATAAAAGGAGAAAATTATGAGACGCCCGGTTGTGGGAATTATTGGCAATTTCAAGCTACTTGATGGGGATTATCCGGCGCAAACCGTGGGCGTTATGAATATTGACGCGGTCGCCCATGTGGCCGATGCGCTGCCGTTTATTGTGCCGGCTATGCCATCTATCGGTTCGGTTGAAGAAGTGGCTGCTGCTTGTGACGGTTTTGTTTTTACCGGCGGTCGCCCGAATGTTCATCCCAGCCATTACGGAGAAGAGCCCACCGAAGCCCATGGCGCGTTTGACATGGACCGCGATCGCCTGACCCTCCCCCTGATCCGCCACTGCGTGGAAACAGGGACGCCGATTTTGGGCATTTGCCGCGGGTTTCAGGAGTTTAACGTGGCCTTTGGTGGCACTTTGCATCCCGAAATCCGTGACCTGCCGGGCCGGATGAACCACCG
>DFBP01000009.1:1201-2680 GCA_002366685.1 Rhodobacterales bacterium UBA3077
GAAGTGATTGTGAACTCGCTCCACGGGCAAGGTATTTGCCAACCTGCTGATAGAGTCGTGATTGAAGGGCGCGCCGAAGATAGCACACCCGAAGCGATTTATATAAAAGACGCGCCAAGCTTTGCCATGGCTGTGCAGTGGCACCCGGAATATAACGCGGCGCATGACGAAGTCTCGCGCCCGTTATTTGAAGCCTTTGGCGAGGATATGCGGCGGGTGATTGCCTCAAAAGGCTGATCCACTACGGATTTGGAGGGGCATCGAGCCCCGCCATGACCCGTTTGCGCCGCTACTCCGTCCAGTGCCAGAGCGATGGCATATAGCGATAGGCCTCACCTTCCCGCATCACATATCCGACACCGGGGAAGGGGAAGTGGTACCCCAGCACCGCGATGCGGTCCGCCGATGCCATGTCAAACAATTGTTTGCGGGTTGCGACGGTTTGTTCGGCGTCCATATCCGGGCTGCCTACCCATTCGGGCCGCTCAAAATCGATATACGCATTCCGGGCCGCGTCCCCTAACACCAGCAATTGCTCGCCGTTGCTTTCAATCCGAACCGACATGTGGCCAAGTGTATGGCCGGGTGTGTCTATCATGGTGATGCCGGGGGCAACTTCGAAACCATCCTGAACCGGTGTTAGCTGCAACAGGTCGGCATTGAGCGAGTTCACGGCGCCAGCAACCAGTTGTTGCAGCCCTTCGTCAACCATGTTGACCCGATCCGGGGTCAGCCACCAGCTATGCTCTGTTTCGCCGATATAATATTGGGCGTCCGGGAAAACCGCTTCATCAAAATCATCGCGAATACCCCAGATATGATCAGGGTGCGCGTGGGTGAGCACCACATGGGTGATACTGTCATAGTCAATGCCGGCGGTTTCGAGGTTTTCTATCATGCGACCAACCGATTCGAGGTAGCGGTTGCCGGAACCGACATCGACAAGCACAACCGCGTCCCCAAGTTCGATCACCACGTGGTTGGCATGGGCCTCCATGCGCTCCGTGCTCATGAAATGCCGGATCATAAAGGCTTGTACGTCAGCCGGGTCGGCATTTACCCCGGCGGTCGAAGCAGGAAGGCTGAATTCACCGTCCGAGACAACCGTCAGCTTGGCTTCACCCAGCGTAAATTTAAAGTACCCGGGGGCCTGATCGCCGCTAGGCCCGCCGAGGGCGGCTACCTTGGTGGCGGGCAGCGCAAACGCTGGTGCCGCGGCTGTCATTTTCAAAATATCTCGGCGGCTTGGCTTTAACAGGCTCATCTGCAACTCCCTTGTGTGTTTTCTGGCAGTTTCGCCATTTTTAGCCGTTATTGCAAGTCCGCGAGGCAATTGCGATAACGCGGCATGAAAAAACCTGTGATTCCCGCGAACATGCGCCGCTTGTCGGTCGCGCCAATGATGGACTGGACAGACCGCCATTGCCGCTATTTCCACAGGTTACTCAGCCGGCACACGCTGCTTTACACCGAGATGGT
>DFBP01000009.1:2761-4705 GCA_002366685.1 Rhodobacterales bacterium UBA3077
GCAGCCGATTTCGGGTATGACGAAGTGAACCTCAACGTTGGCTGCCCGTCAGATCGGGTCCAGTCCGGCAGCTTTGGGGCGGTGCTGATGGAGCAACCGGAGCTGGTAGCAGACTGTGTGGCCGCCATGCAAAACGCAACGGATGTTGAAGTGACGGTTAAATGCCGGATCGGTGTGGATGAGCAGGTGCCGGAACAGGTCTTGCCCGAGTTCATCGCGCAAGTTTCGGCGGCTGGCGTGACGAGCTTCACTGTTCATGCGCGCAAAGCCTGGCTGCAAGGGTTGAGCCCCAAGCAAAACCGTGATGTGCCACCGCTGGATTATGCGCTCGTTTACGCCATGAAAGCGCAATTTCCGGCTTTGGAAATCTGTATCAATGGCGGCATTGGCTCGCTGGATGAAGCGCTGGCGCATCTGGACCATGTAGACGGCGTGATGATCGGGCGGGCCGCTTACCATGAGCCGCTGGCGATCCTAGCAGAAGCTGACACCCGCATCTTTGGAAACGACCACGCGATTGATGAAACCGAAATCATCAAGGGGATGTGCGACTATATCGAAACCGAGCTTGCCAAAGGGGCGCGGCTCAATCAGATTACCCGCCACATGCTTGGCGCTTTTGCCGGTCGCCCGGGCGCACGGCGCTGGCGGCGCGTACTTTCCGAAGGGGCGCATCTCGAAGGGGCGGGGCCCGAACTCGTAATGCAGGCCTATGAAGCGGTGAAGGAATAATTAATGGATATGATTTTACTGCTGGTGCTGATGCTCGCAATCGGTGCTTTTGCGGGGGTGGCGGCTGGTCTTCTCGGAGTTGGTGGCGGCATTATCCTTGTGCCGGCCTTTTACTACGCATTTGCCTCGCTGGGGTATGAAAGCGATGGGCTGATGCAGATTTGCGTGGCAACTTCTCTCGCAACCATCGTGGTGACCTCCGTTCGCTCTGTGCTGAGCCATCACAAAAAAGGCGTGGTTGAATGGGATATTTTGCGTTCATGGGCGCCGGGCATTGCGATTGGCGCGGTGCTGGGCGTGCTGCTGGCCGCCGGGTTAAAATCACAAACCCTGATGCTGGTTTTTGGTGTGCTTGGCGTTATGGTTGGCCTTTATATGGCGTTTGGCAAGGCGGCGTGGCGGCTGGGGGAACAGATGCCAACAGGGCTGGCGCGCGCTATTTTCTCACCAATTGTCGGGTTTTTGTCCGTTCTAATGGGGATCGGCGGCGGCAGTTTTGGCGTGCCGTTAATGAGCCTTTATGGTCGACCGATCCACAATGCCGTTGCCACCGCCGCAGGTTTTGGTGTGATCATAGCTGTGCCATCCACGGTTGGTTTTCTGCTCAACGGCTGGGGGGATGCCAGCGCGCCGCCCTTTACCGTGGGTCGCGTGAACCTTGTCGCTTTTGCTGTGATTGTTTCAATGACGATGCTGACAGCCCCGCTCGGTGTGAAGCTGGCCCATATGATGAACCCCAAACCGCTCAAACGCGTTTTTGCCGTGTTCATTATTCTAATGGCGGCGAATATGCTGCAAAAGGCATTACTGGCGTAAGATCATCGCATCTTTCCGGATCACGGCTTCCGAGAGCTGTTCGATAAAGCTCATGCCGAGGAGTGAGCTATGCAGCGCACCCGGTTCAGCGATCGCCCCCTGAACATTGCGTACAACAACCCCGCCAATGCGGATTTGGGAAAACTGGTAGGACGCCACAAAGCTGCGCCCACTCGCCGTAGTTAGCGGGATATTGAAGTCAAGCAGGTCCGGGTCTACCCCGGCGCGCAAGGCATCGTCATGCCGCAACAAAACCAGTGAGGCTCCGGTATCGACCATAATGCCAATATCTGCCTCGTCTATCTTGGCGATGGTGCGAAAATGCCCGTCCCATGCCCGGTTGAGCGTGGCTTCCCGAGGGGCGGTTGCAAAGGCGGCATAGGGGGCGGGCTCGTC
>DFBP01000009.1:4779-5044 GCA_002366685.1 Rhodobacterales bacterium UBA3077
CTTTTACCTGTGCCGCGATAAATCCCGAAGGCAGCCGCAAAAAGCAGGGCGATCAATGCGTCAAGCCAGATTATTCCACCAGGGATAGAGATGTATCCCGCAATCGTGTCGCGCATCAGCAGCAATGCCGCTGCGTAAATGGCTATAAGTGGAGTAAGTAACCGCATGATAATCCTGAATTTCTACCGTACATTAACACAAAACTTATGTATTTCCAATCTAGCTTCGAATAATTAATAATGTGTGACAAAATGGACTCACTCGG
>DFBP01000052.1 GCA_002366685.1 Rhodobacterales bacterium UBA3077
TTCTTGTCCTCGGCGCTTATAAACGCATGCTTCACAACATCAGGGATTTCGTCGGTGGGCGTATATATCCGGCGCTCGCGCACAAACTCGTCCAACACATAGCCATCACCCGAGTAGACTCTGGAAAGAACATCCGGTGAATAATTGCGGAGTTGTTCCAGATCAGGCAGGTCACGCGAATACATCCAGAGCACACCCATTAAGCCAATGCCTGAAAACAGCGCTCCCAGCGAAAGCCACGCAAAAATAAACCCGAAAAACCGCATTATGGCCAGTAACAAAGATCATCTCCTAAAGAGTCGTGCTCTCGTATACGGGTTTGCGCCGGATTGGTCAAAAGATCAACGCGTTCAATTGCGCAATAATCCGCGCATTTCTGCCTCAACCTCTAACCACGTGACCAAAGCACTGCGTAGCGCCTCGCTCATCCCGAGCTGCCACTCCGGGTCCTGAAGTTTTTTGAGGTCGGACGCATCGGACATAAAGCCGAGTTCAACAAGAACCGAAGGGATTTCAGGTGCCCGCAGCACTCTGAACCCAGCGGACATGCGCCTTGATTTGATCTCCAAATCATTCTGAAACCAAAGTGACTCCGCCAGAACGTCTGCAAACCGGTTCGAAAGGGCATCTGTTTCACGATGGGCCATCTGTAACAATACCTGCGTGATCTGGTCGTCTTCACCTTCAGCAGAAATTCCGGCCACGAGATCAGCGCGGTTTTCGAGGGTCGCAATCGTAATGGCTTCTTGATCTTCGCTGGTTTCCGACAAGCTAAACACCGTTGTCCCCCGCGCCCTGCCAAGGGTTACAACATCTGCATGGAGCGAAATAAATGCGTCCGCTCCGGCACGGCGAGCGATTTCGACTCGCTCGCCAAGTGGTATGAACACATCGGTCGTGCGTGTCATGACCACGCGAAAACGACCATCTTCTAGCAAAGTATTGCGGAGTATCTCCGCGAATTGCAGCGTGATTGTTTTTTCATGCACGTCATCTTTCTGAGCGCCCAGATCCACCCCCCCATGCCCCGCATCGATTGCAATAATGGGTAAACCGTCCTGCCCTTCAATCTCGACCTCCACCTGGTTTCTGTGCCATACGTTGCCATCGGGGTTTGCAGAGTTTGCCGCGAATTTCGCTGCACTAGCCCTTGCCAGACGGATCGCAATTTGCTCGCTCCCGCTCGGCGTTCTTGTTGAATGCGCAGAATGCACGACCATTGGCACCGAAAGGTCGAGCACGATGCGCGCCTCGCCCAATTGGAACAAACCATGCCTTAAGGCGGCAACTTCCGGGATTTCCGACCCCAGCCCCGCTGGCAGGTTTTCCAGTTCCGTGTCGCCCATATCAATCAACAGACGGCGTGGGTTATCTAATGTGTAGACACTAAAGGGCGTGCTATCGCTGAGCCCTAAAGTTAGGGTAACACCACCTACATCACTTGAAATACTGGTGTTCGACGCAATAATTTGAGCCGCAAGAACCGGCTGGCCCGCGCCCAAAAACATTGCGACCACTCCTATCAGGAGAGTTTGTAAACCTCTAGTAACCATTAGAATTGTACCGCTTCGCCCGTAGTTTCACGCAGAATTAGATTGTGTTCCACTGTAGAAGGGGTTTATGGTCAAAAAACGGCAAAAAAAATATTACTTTGCCGCAACAACAGTTTCGCCGTTTGATCAGGCGCTGCGGAGGATGTCCGCAGGCAGGTCAATTTGGCAGGTGCGTTGCACCATATTCGAATTCCCTGAACTAAATTTTCAGGGCGTAAAAATTTTAGCAAGCCAAGTGCTTTGCTGGAGAACAAACCGCGATGAAGCGTGTGAAATGGATGAACGACAAGGTTAGGCTGCACAATGTGCGGCCAGTTGCGCTTGCCCTACTCCGCTTATTTGCCCAAACAAAACAAACTCTTACGAACGGTTCTGCAAGTAACGCAGCACCGCCCGGGAGTTTGAGTGAGAAACCATGTCGAAAAAAATGCTTATCGACGCCACCCACGCGGAAGAAACCCGCGTTGTTGTCGTTAACGGAACCAAGGTTGAGGAATTTGACTTTGAGGCCCTCAATAAACGCCAGCTCGCTGGCAATATATATCTAGCAAAAGTCACGCGGGTTGAGCCCTCGCTTCAGGCTGCTTTTGTTGACTATGGCGGGAACCGCCACGGCTTTTTAGCCTTCTCCGAAATTCATCCGGATTATTACCAGATTCCGCTAGAAGACCGCGAAGCGCTCCTCAAAGAGGAAGCGGAATATGCCAAAGCCGTTGCGGAAGAGGAAGATCGTGAAAAGGAAAAACCAAAGCCCCGCTCACGGCGCCGTCGGCGCAAGGTTGAACCAGCCACAGATGGCGCACCGGTAGCCGAGGATGCTGTCGTTGTTGAGGAGGTTACCTCTGAAAACCAGAGCGCAACCGAAGAAGCGCCTGAGAACGCACCGGAAGAAGCCCCGAAAGACGCGGAAGCGGTCGTGGAAGTGGCCCCTATCGTAGAGATGGCTGAAGAATCTGCCGAAGAGGACGCCCTTTCTCTATTGGTTGAAACCCCCGAATCCGCACCGGAAAGCGGTGAAGATTCCGAGACGGTTTCAGAATCTGACGAGGTTGAGATTGCCGAGGTTCGAGCCCCGCGCGTTCGCAAACCTCGCATGCGGCGCTATAAAATTCAGGAAGTTATCAAGGTCCGCCAAATTCTGCTGATTCAGGTGGTCAAGGAAGAGCGCGGCAACAAAGGGGCTGCTGTCTCGACCTATCTATCCCTTGCAGGCCGTTATTGTGTGCTTATGCCAAACACCGCGCGCGGTGGAGGCATTTCGCGCAAAATTACCAACGTGGCGGACCGCAAAAAACTCAAAGAAATTTCGGAGGTGATGCCCGTGCCCGAAGGTGCCGGACTGATCATCCGCACTGCTGGCTCACAGCGCACAAAAGCCGAGATTAAGCGAGACTATGAATACCTGCGTCGCCAGTGGGAAAATATTCGCTCGCTAACGCTTAAATCCACCGCGCCGGCCCCGATCTATGAAGAAGGCAGCCTTATCAAGCGCTCGATCCGTGATCTCTACAACAAAGAGATCAATGAGGTGATTGTGGATGGTGAGCGCGGATACCGCGAAGCCAAGGACTACATGAAAATGCTCATGCCGTCCCATGCCAAAAATGTTAAGCGCTATACCGATTCGCTACCGTTGTTTTCTCGGTACAATGTTGAGGGCTACCTCGCGGCCATGTTTAACCCCACGGTTCAGCTAAAATCCGGTGGTTATATCGTTATCGGCATTACCGAAGCGCTCGTGGCCATTGACGTTAACTCGGGCCGGGCCACAAAAGAAAAATCAATCGAGGATACAGCCACCAAAACCAACCTTGAGGCTGCTGAAGAAGTGGCGCGCCAGTTACGTTTGCGGGACCTTGCCGGTTTGATCGTGATTGATTTCATTGATATGGAAGACCGCCGCAACAATATTGCCGTTGAAAAACGCATGAAGGAATCGCTGAAAAACGATCGCGCACGGATCCAGGTCGGGCGTATTTCCAGCTTTGGCCTGATGGAAATGTCTCGCCAACGGCTCCGCCCCGGTATGCTTGAAGCCTCTACCCAACCTTGTCCGCATTGCCATGGCACGGGGATAACCCGCTCCAACGACTCGATGTCGCTCGCTATTTTGCGCGAGCTTGAGGAAGAAGGCGTTAAGAACCGCAGCAAAGAGGTGCTGGTGAGCGCACCGGTCAACGTTGCCAATTACCTGCTAAATGCCAAACGAGAGCATGTTGCCATGATTGAGGGCCGGTTTGGCCTTTCCATCCGGGTTGAATCCGATCCGACGCTCATCTCGCCGGAATACCGGATTGAGCGGTTCAAAACGGCCACACGCATTGTGCCGATTCCGGAAGCGCTTCCAACCATAGATATGAGCGACATTCCGGAACTTGAAGAAGAGCCCGAAGAGAGTGGTAATTCAGAGGCTGCTGAAACGGCATCGACAACCGAAGAGCCACCAAAAAAACGCCGCCGCCGCCGTCGCCGGAGCAACAACAAGCCCCGCAATGGCGAGAACAATGCCGAAAATGAAAACGTTGGTGAAGAAACAGAATCCGAAGGCGTGACAGAAGCCAAACCTGAATCGGTGGAAGAAAAGGGGGAAAAACCCAAACGTAGCCGTTCACGGACACGCCGTCGTTCCCCTAAATCCGATGAAGTAAAAGAAACTTCCGAAACGGAATCAAACGACGCGAAAGCCCCTGCTCCCGAGGTTGCGGAAGTAGCGGTTGCGCCCGAACCAGTTGTTGAAGAAAAACCGAAGCGCCGCCAGCGGGTAACAGCCAAGGCACCTACAGAGGGCGATGAAACGCCAGCTGAAACAGCGCCTGAGGCTGTAGCCCCCCCTGCCGATCCTCCAATGGAGGAGGCAGGCACTTCGGAAAGTGAAAGCAAATCCAAGCGGCGGGGCTGGTGGTC
>DFBP01000179.1 GCA_002366685.1 Rhodobacterales bacterium UBA3077
TCGACCCTGCGATCGCGCTCGCGATCCGCGGCTGCTGTGAGCTCTTCGACCGAAAGCATGCCGTCGCCGTTTGTGTCATTCTCGTTGAACTTGGCTTGTGCGCTGTTTTGCATTTCGGCCTGTGTGAGCATTCCGTCACCATCGGCGTCGAGCTGCTCAAAGCTTGGAAGCTGGGGTCCACCGCGATGCCCACCCTGCGCCATTACGGCTCCGGCACCGAGGCCGATGAGCGTGAGTGCCAGCGTGCTGCCCAATAGAATCTTTTTCATGACTTACTCCTGTATAGTTAGAAAAACCGCAGTTTTTTGCGATCTTCACAGGGTAATACGGGCCAGTACGGCTATTCCGTCGCTCGGAAAGAAAATATATCGGGACATCCCGCCGCAGGGCAGCTTGCCCCACTGCAATTGATTTCATGAATCGATATATTAGCTGAATAAAGACAAAAGGTCCTTTGAGGGAATAAAATGAATGAAAAATTACGGCCGCTAAAACCTGCGTTGTTACGCGGATGGAAGCGGCGGTGCCCGAATTGCGGTAACGGGCCAATGTTAAAAGACTATCTGAAGGTGCGTGATGAATGTCCGGTTTGCGGCGAAGAGCTTTTGCACCAGCGCGCCGATGACGGCCCTGCTTGGGCCACAATTCTAATAGCCGGTCACATTATGGCCCCGCTGATGTTGGCGGTATTTACCGCATTTCGCCCGGAAGGCTGGGTGATGGCGCTTGGGTTCACGGTTGTTTTCCTCACTTTGGCGCTATTTTTGCTCCCGCGGATCAAGGGGATGTTTGTGGCTTTTCAATGGTCCCGGCGAATGCATGGATTTGGCGAAGAAAAAGAACCACAAGCTGCCGAGTAGCTGGACAGCCCGCTGTTTTACGCGCATGGTGTGGCCATGAACAATTCTATCGATAAAAGTAAAATTATCCGCGATGCCTCCACCGTCATACTGTTACGGGATATCGCTGGCATTCCGCATGTGCTTATGGGGCAGCGCGGGGCCAAGGCGGCCTTTATGCCCAACAAATATGTGTTCCCCGGGGGCGCGGTTGACGAAGAGGATCACGGTGGCTCGCTCGAAGGCGCTGCGGATACACGTTTGGGTGAGGCCGCAACAGGGCTCTATGTCGCAGCGGTGCGTGAATTGCTGGAAGAAACCGGACTTCGTTTGCCGATGCGGTTTGACACCCTAAGATTCGTTTTTCGGGCGATCACCCCGCCGGGCCGGCCACGCCGCTTTGATGCCCGGTTTTTTATTGCGCTTTCGCAAGATGTTGAGAATGATCTCGACAATTTTTCCAATGCTTGTGACGAGCTCTCACATTTGCACTGGATCGCTCTGGCCGAGGCAAAATCGCTTGAGTTGCCGTTTATAACAGAAGTCGTGCTCTCGGAGATCGAGGCGTTGGTGAATGCACCGGATGCCGAACACAAAGCCCCGTTTTTCTATCACAAAGACGGTAGATCGCATTTTGCGCTTTTGTGACGCGCAAAGGTAGGGAAGGGCTTGACTCTGGCCCCCACCGGTGTAGAACGCAGCTTCGAGATATAATCGGCTTTGGCGCATAGGGCGCGGGGCCATCCGCTAGGAGCAATATTATGGCGAAGCCAACCACAATTAAAATCCGCCTGAATTCGACTGCGGATACCGGCCACTTTTACGTGACCAAGAAAAACGCACGCACCATGACCGAGAAAATGGTTAAAAAGAAGTATGATCCGGTTGCGCGTAAGCATGTTGAATACAAAGAAGGCAAAATCAAATAGGCTAAGCGCTATTGATTTGTTGAGGAGCCGGTGCCAACGCATCGGCTTTTTTATTGCCGTTTAGGCATGTGCCTGCCGAGCGAAGCGAGGCCATAGCGCCGCAGCTCCATTTTTGAAGTCGCTTCAAAAATGCCACGGAAGTGTTGGTTACAATGTTTCGGAATTTTGGCTGCAGCGCTGCTGCACGCACCGCCTCGGCGACCTTGAAGTCGGGGCTACGCCCCTTTGTTCAAGCCACCTCGTTGGCGCGGGTCCTGCTGTGGCAGGACCGGAGTGGGCGGCAGGTTGCAACATAAAAAAGGGCGGGGAAAGCCCCGCCCTTCAAATTGTGATCTGTTGTTCGCGTTACTCGCGGTTGCCAAGAAAGCTCAGCAGGAACATGAACAGATTGATGAAGTCCATATAGAGGTTTAAAGCACCAAAGATGGCCATTTTACCGGTCATTGCGGCGGCGTCACCACCTTGTTGCACAGCTTGGATATACATGGTCTTAATCTTTTGCGTATCATAGGCTGTAAGGCCCGCAAAGATTAGAACGCCAAGGGCTGACACTGCGAAATCAAGGGCTGCGGATTGCAGGAAGATATTGATAACCATAGCGACGATCAGCCCGACAACACCCATAATCAGGAAGCTACCCCATGCGGAGATATCCTTTTTAGTGGTGTAGCCATAGAGGCTAAGCGATGCGAAGGCGATTGAGGTCACCAGAAAGGTTGTTGCGATTGATACATCCGTATACATCGCGAAAATCCAACTGATTGACAGGCCCATAACGGCGGCAAACGCATAGAAAAACAGCTGCGCGCCAGCTTGGGACATTCGGTTAACCGCCGAGCCCATCAAGAAAATCATGCCAAGTGGCGCAAACATCACAACCCAGCCAAGGATATTGGGCTTAAGCGTATAGGGATCACGGAAGATGGACAGCAGCGCATCCGAACTGCCAACGGCAAATGCCACCAGACCCGTTACAATCATCGCAACGGACATCAGCCCATAGACTTTGTTCATATGTGCCCGCAGCCCAGCGTCGATCTCGGCTCCGAGTGTTGCCGCGCCGGAGCGACGGACTGTTTGATTGTTGGCCATTTGGACCCTCCAATAAAAATGTACCTCCCCCGCGCGCAGGCGGGGCCTTCTCTGACAATATCGGGGTTTACCGCTCTCATTTCAAGGGTTTTGATACCCGCTCAGGTGCGATTTCTCAGGATTTGTGCCGGTTTGGTGGCAAGGGGCCGCCATGCAAAGCCCAATCCGGCCAGCAGGTTGGCAAGCGCGCCGCCTGCTACAATCGCAATTGCCGAGCCCCAATGCAGCTCAAAGCCCGTTTCCATGACAAAATACATGACGGCCCAAGCGGCAATGGACCCGGCGGCCAAAGCTACCAGCCCCGCTGTTGCACCAAGGATCAGGCTGCGCAGGGCAAAGCTATAAAGGATACGCCGCCGGGTTGCGCCAAGTGTTTTCAACACAGCGGCCTCAAACACCCGCGCTTCTGCCCCTGCAGCCGCCGCACCGATCAACACCACAAAGCCGGTTAGCAAAGTGGTGCCTGCGCCCCAGCGGATCGCACTGCCCAAGCTATCGAGCGTAGCCGAAACTTGAGAGATCGCGTCCCGCACCGGAATCGCGGTGATGTTTGGAAACTCGGTGGCCATGACACGCAACAACCGGCCTTCCGCCTCCGGCGCGGCATAAACCGTAGACAGGAAGGTATGCGGCGCACCGGTCAGGGCGTTTTCGCTCCAGACCATCACAAAATTGATACGCATGGTGGAAAACTCGAGCTCGCGCAGGTTGGCGATTTTGGCGGTCATGTCACGGCCAAGGATGTTGACAGTGATTTCGTCGCCAATACCGAGCCCGATTTCGGCGGCTTCATCGGCCGAGAAACTCATGATCGGCGGGCCGTTATAGTCTTCTGGCCACCATTCTCCTTCGACCAAGCTGCTGTTGGCCGGTAGGGTAGAGGCATAAGTTATGCCACGGTCGCCGCGCACAACCCAGTGGTCCCCGACCACCTCCTGCGCAGGCATCCCGTTTATTTTGCTGATAATCCCGCGCAACATCGGCGCGGATTCGACATCTTCTGTGCCTTCATCTGCGAGCATGGCTTCGCGGAAAGGGTCCATCTGGTCTTTCTGGATGTCGAGCACAAAAAATGCCGGGGCGCGCTCCGGTAGCTCTTGGGTGATGGTGCTTTGCATATTGCTGTCGATCTGGCCGATGCTGGCCAAAACAGTGAGGCCTAGACCAAGAGAAAGCACGACCGAGGCTGGCTCGAAGCTAGGGCCGCCGATTGACCCGAGCGCGAGGCGGAGCGCCGGGCGGCCTTGCATAGAGCGGCTACGGCTGGCCCGCCTAGCCAGTGCTTTGGTGAACATTGCGGCAAGGGCCAGCGCAATGAGCGCTGTGACCACGCCAAACGTAGCCCAGAGCGTGAGGGTTGGCACGCCGGAAAACAACGCCGCGAGGGTCACCAGCGCTGACGCAAGGAATAGTATCAGCAGCAGGTAGGGCCAGCGTGGCCAGCGGTTGGCATGGCCTGAAACCTCGCGAAACAATCCCGCCGGGCTTATGTCAACAGCGCGCGCGAGCGGCCAAATACTGAATATCAGCGCGGTGAGCAGCCCATAAATCGCAGCCTCCAACAGCGGCGCAATATAAAATCCTGTTTCGACCGGCACCGGTAAAAGATCGGCCATCAGCGGGATGGCAAGGGCCGGAATGCCGCCACCGACCAGCAGGCCGAGGCCGACACCCAGCAGCGCCAGAACCCCGATCTGCATCAGATAGGTTGCAAAAACCGTGGCGCGGGTGGCACCCAGAGATTTGAGCATGGCGATCGTATCGGTTTTGCGTGCAAGATAGGCGCGCACTGCCGCCGAAACACCTACGCCTCCCACGGCCATGCCTGCAAGGCCGACAAGTACCAGAAAAGCGCTCATACGGTCTACAAATGTGGAAATCCCGGGCGCACCGTTGCGATTGTCTTTCCAGCGCATTCCGTGGTCACCAAAAAGACTTTCCGCTTCCTTTTTTAGCGCTGGCAGGTTTGCCCCTGCGGGCAGTTCCATGCGGTATTTGCTTTCAAACAGCGAGCCGGCACCCAGCAGGCCGCTTTCAGTCAGAGATTCGGTTAGCACCATGGTGCGCGGACCAAGGCCGATATCGGTGAGAGTTCCGTCGGGTTCGCCGGTGATGGCGGCCCGAAGTTCGAAATCCTGAGTGCCAAGACGGACTATGTCTCCGACTCCCACACCGAGCCGGTCGATCAAAGCGGTATGGGCGATAAGGCCGGGGAGGCCATTTCGGGTTTCAAACGCTTCGGCCATTGGCATGGCGGGTGCAAGTTCGACCACGCCATAAAGCGGGTAGATGGTATCCACCGCCTTGACCTGAGAAATGCCGAGATCGGCTTCGTCGCTATCTGCGCGAGCTTTGAGCATGGAGCGGAAGGTGATGACTTCGGAACTGGCGGTGCTGTTGGCTTCGATCCAGTCCCTTTCTTCTTCGGTTGCGGTGCGATGGGTGAAGTTGAGCTCGACATCTCCGCCAAGCAGGGAGGCGGCTTCGCTGCTGAGACCTGCATCAATTGCGGAGCGCACCGAGCCGATACCGGCAATGGCCGCCACACCAAGCAGCAAACAAAGCAGAAAGATTCGAAAACCGGCCAGTCCGCCGCGCAGCTCGCGCCGGGCGATGATGGCCGCTTGGCGAAGGTTCACGCCAGCACCCCGTCATGCAATTCGATAATGCGGTCACAGCGCGCGGCCAGTTCGGGGGCGTGGGTGACCAGCACCAGCGTGGCGCCGTGGCGGTCGCGCAGGTTAAACAGAAGGTCCATGATGCTTTCGCCGGTTTTGCTGTCGAGATTGCCTGTCGGCTCGTCGGCCAACAAAATATCTGGCCGGGGGGCGGCAGCGCGGGCCAGCGCTACGCGTTGTTGTTCGCCACCGGAAAGCTGGCTTGGATAGTGGTCTGTGCGGTCTCGTAGCCCCACAGCTTCCAGCTCGGCTGCGGCTTTGGCGAAGGCTTCTGCGTCTCCGGCCAGCTCCAGCGGGGTGGCAACATTTTCGAGCGCGGTCATGGTCGGGATTAGGTGGAAGGATTGGAACACAATCCCCATGTGGTTGCGGCGAAACCGGGCCAGAGCGTCCTCGTTGAGGTTGCCAAAATCTTGCCCGAGCACGGAAATGTTACCTCCGGTACTGCTCTCCAGCCCGCCCATCAGCATAAGCAGCGAAGATTTGCCTGAACCGGACGGGCCAGTGAGCCCGAGGGTCTCTCCCTTCTCGACATTCAGCGAAATGCCCTTAAGTATAGGCACAGGCCCGGCATTGCCTTGCAAGGTAAGCTGGACATTTTCGAGAGAAAGAACGGAAGAGCCCATGCGATTTTACCCTGTGTTAACGGTGTTGGTAGGCCAGATATATAAGCCGCTTGGCGCGGTCTGCAAGGCGACGGTTCTTGCGATTGTGCTCGCGGGGGCTGTGCAGGCCGCCGAAAAGCGCGTGGTTGCGTTTGGAGATTCTCTGACAGCAGGGTTCGGGCTGGATGAGGCCGAGGGTTTTGTGCCCCAGCTTGAGGCGTGGTTGCAGGCACAAGGGGCCGATGTTGATGTTATCAACGCAGGCGTTTCGGGCGACACCACAGCGGGCGGACTTTCGCGCGTGGGCTGGGTGCTTTCCGAGGGAACTGACCTAGTGGTGCTGGAGCTTGGGGCCAATGATATGCTGCGCGGGGTAACGCCCGCCGA
>DFBP01000198.1:0-879 GCA_002366685.1 Rhodobacterales bacterium UBA3077
CCGCCGCATCGTCCTTGCCCAGCGCCCTGTTGGCCTGCCGGATGAAAATACGCTTCGACTGGAGGAGGTTGGCATTCCTCAGGCTGGTGATGGCGAGATGCTTTTACGCACCACCTATCTTTCGCTGGACCCCTACATGCGCGGGCGGATGAATGATGCGAAGTCATACGCGGAACCGGTAAAGATTGACGAAGTGATGACGGGTCAGGTTGTGGCAGAAGTTATAGAGTCAAATCTCGAGGGATATACTGCTGGAGACTATGTGTTATCCGGTAGCGGCTGGCAGGATTACGCGGTCTCGGATGGCACCGAAGTCGTGAACCTCGGGAAAGACCCGGCAAATCCCTCTTGGGCGCTCGGGATTCTCGGAATGCCTGGCTATACGGCACATGCAGGCCTCCTGAAAATTGGCGAGCCTAAACCCGGTGAAACCGTGGTTGTGGCCGCCGCCTCCGGCCCCGTGGGGGCAACCGTTGGCCAAATCGCCAAAATCAAAGGTTGCCGCGTGGTTGGCGTGGCTGGCGGAACTGAGAAATGCAGCCATGTGGTCGAGAACCTCGGCTTTGACGCCTGCATCGACCATAAGGCGGAGGATTTTGCGGCCCAGCTTGCAGCGGCCTGCCCCGATGGCATTGATGTCTATTTCGAAAATGTCGGCGGCAAAGTGCTCTACGGCGTTCTGCCCCTGCTCAACGCTTACGCCCGCATGCCCGTTTGCGGCGTGGTGAGCTGGTACAACCTCACCGGACAGCCCGAGGGGCCGGATTTTGGCCCCGCCATTATGGGCACCATTCTACGTATGAAAGTTAAGGTGCAAGGGTTTATCATCTTCGACAGCTTTCCGATCAGCACCTATAGCGAGTTTGTGAAAGACATGAC
>DFBP01000198.1:1004-2783 GCA_002366685.1 Rhodobacterales bacterium UBA3077
AATGAATGTAACAAAAACACTGCTGCTTGTAGTCGTTGCTGGTGCGCTCGGCGGCTTGAGCAGTGGTATTCTGGTCTGGGGATTGGGCCGCATGGGTATCACGCCCGCAACCGGCTTTAACATGACCCCCGATCTTACAGTCGAGTGGTTGTTCAGGCGGATTTTTGCAAGCGGCCTATGGGGCATAATATTTCTGATCCCCATATTCCGCCGTTCTCCGCTGGTAAAAGGCGCTGTGCTCGGTATTTTACCCTGGCTTTCAAGCGTCTTTTTTGTGTTCCCCTACAAAATGAACGTAGGGTTCTTCGGGTTAGACCTCGGCCTTGGCACGCCACTCTGGACCCTGTTTTTCGGGTGTTTCTGGGGCGTAACCGGCACTGTTTTTCTGGCTAGATTCCACCCAAAACAGATGTTCAGCTAGAACTTTTTAGTCGCTCGCCTCTGCTTGCGCCAATATTCCGGCTTCTTCCCGGATCGGGAGGTGGATGAAGGTTGCAAGCAGGCCCAAAACAATGGCTGCCCACCACATCATTTCATAACTATTGGTGCTGTCGTATATGCGCCCACCCAACCATGCGCCAATAAAGGCGCCTGTCTGGTGGCTGAAAAACACGAGCCCCGCTAAGGTAGAGAGAAACCTAAGCCCCTGGGTTTGCGCCACCAAGCCTGTGGTTAGTGGCACCGTTGAGAGCCAAAGAAGCCCCATCAGCGCCGAAAAAATATAAACACTGGTTGCTGTAAGCGGCACAAGAATAAAGGCGCTGATCACAACTGCGCGGGCAAAATAAATGCCGGACAACGCCTTTTTCTTGGAATAAAACTGACCGGACCACCCGGAGGCAAACGACCCTGCGATATTAAACAACCCGATCAACCCCAGCGACCAAGCGCCGATAATTGGTGCCAGACCCTGGTCGGCAATATAAGCAGGCAAATGGGTTTGGATAAACGCCACATGGAAGCCACACACGAAGAAACCAACAAAAAGCAGCACGTAAGAACGGTCGGAAAATGCAGTGCGCACCGCATAGCCAAAGCCGCCGCTATCCGCGTCTGCCGCCGTTGGTTTCGAGACGCGCGCAATAAATACGAGCGTTGGTAATATCAGCAAAAAGCTGGCGGCAATCACAAAAACCGATTTCTGCCAGCCAAAAGCATTCATTAACGCGGTTGAAACCGGCGCGGCCACAAACATGCCGGTTGAAGCCGCCGCTGTGCCGAGGCCCAGAATAAAGCTGCGCCGCGCGGCGGATACGATCTTGCCCAAGGCCACTATAACCACCGGAAACGAACACGCCCCGGTGCCAATGCCAACCACAACCCCCGAAACCACAAAAACTGTTGGATCAATCACCGCGCCGCGCAAAAAGAAACCCAAGGCCGAAACGATGGCACCAAAAGCCAACACCCGTGCCGTGCCGTAGCGGTCTGCCACCATGCCCGCAAAGGGTTGCGTCACCCCCCAAGCCAGCGCTTGAATCGCCATAGATAGGGAGAAAACCTCGCGGCCCCAGCCAAGCTCTTCCGACATCGGGCGCAGGAACACGCCAAATGTGGCGGCAAATCCGAAGCTAATAAAAGCCACAACACAGCCAGCTACGATGGCCGCATTTATTGTCGCGGGGGATCTTTCAGACGTAGTCACTTTCTCACTCCACGGCTTTTTCCGGATAGCTCGTCGAGGTTAGCGAAAGATACTTTTGGCTCAAGTAAAAACTTCGCGAACACCAAAAAGACGTGCAAAGAAACACCGTTGCAATGAGCGAAATTTGCTTGGCT
>DFBP01000124.1:0-4620 GCA_002366685.1 Rhodobacterales bacterium UBA3077
TTGGAAAGCAGCAAAGGGCCGGTGGTTTTGATCGGCGCGGATGTTCCCGGGGTTCAAAAGCAGCATATAAGCGATGTTTTCAGAAAACTGGGGCGGCAAGAACTGGTTTTTGGCCCTGCCAAAGATGGTGGGTTCTGGCTGGTGGCCGCGCGCCGAACCCTTCCGAAAAGCTTGTTTAAAAATGTGCGCTGGTCCAGCTCGACAACCCTTTCGGAAACGATTCAATCCGCCTCCAGCACGTCGATCGGCTTTACCGCGCAGCTTTCGGATGTAGACACGGTTCAGGATTTGCGAAGCTTGGGGAATTAGCCCATGTGGTGCTTGCGGTAGCGCAATGAGGCCAGCAGCGAGAGCAGAATAAAGCCCGCCCCCAGCGTGCCGGTTATGTATTCCGGCACCGGCACCAGCACTTGGGTAAACATAATGATCGACAGCGCGAGTATCGAGTAAAACGCCCCGTGCTCAAGGTAGCGGAACTCGGCCAGTGTTTTGCGCTCTACCAGCATGATGGTCATCGACCGGACATAAAGCGCGCCAATGCCTAGACCGATGGCGATCAGAAACAGGTTTTGTGTGAGGGCAAAAGCCCCGATCACGCCGTCAAAGGAAAAGCTGGCATCCAGCACTTCAAGGTAAAGAAACGCACCAAGCCCGCCGCTCGCCACCGCTTTTGTCGCTGATTTTCCGTCCAGATATTCCCCAAGTTTTTCAACCAGAATAAACGTTGCCAGCCCAAACCCGGAGGCAAAAATAAACCGCTTGATATCCTGCCCCTCCAGCGCCAACCCAAAGCCGGCCACGATCAACACAACAGCGCCGATCTGGAAACCGCGCACAGACCCGCAATTGCACATGTAGTGCTCCAGCGTGTGAATCCAGTGCACATCTTTTTCCTGATCCATAAAATAGCTGAGCGCCACCATCATCAGGAAGGTCCCGCCAAACGCAACAATCGGGAGATGGGCGTGGTGGATAAGCTCGGCATAGAGCTCCGGCTTGGCCACAGCAATATGCACAGCGGTAAACGGGCTCACATGCGCAGCGATTGAAACGACCATAAGCGGAAAGATGATCCGCATACCAAAAACAGCGATCAGGATGCCCCATGTCAGAAATCGTTTTTGCCAGACCGGAGTCATTCTTTCCAGTTTCGAGGCATTTACGATGGCATTGTCAAAGGAGAGCGAAATTTCGAGGATCGCCAGCACGGTGCCAATAAGCAAGAACTGCAAGCCGCCTTCCAGACCTCCTGCCATTTGCCAACCGATCACAAAAGCGAGCAGTAAACCAACGCCGGTAAATACCATCGGCCAGCGTAAATATCTCATGCCTGAACTATGCAAAGCCTGCGCCTTTTTTAAATCTCCGTCAGAGATATATAGGGTCCAGGACATGAAGGAAAACCCGTGCGCGGTAAATAGTTCGCAAATCCATCACTCCACCGGCATTTAACCGACGTTTCGGCAAGATTCGCCGAGCCTCGCGAGGCCACGCCCAACGGGCGGCGCTTTGTGCGCAGCACACTGCGCCCGACGGACGGGAGCGCCTGCTTTGATCTGGCATTGCGCTTGCAGAAATTCTAAACTCCAACAATCAAAGGAAAAACATGTACGATATTATTCCCGATATTCACGGCCATGCAGACAAGCTCGAAAAAGCGCTTGAACAGCTCGGCTACCGGCGCCTTCGCGGGGTATGGCGGCATAGTAACCCGAAACGGCAATGCCTGTTTCTGGGTGATTTTATCGACCGCGGGCCGGACAATGCCGCTGTCATCCGCATTGTTCGCAACATGATCGACGCGGGGTCCGCACAGGCCATCATGGGTAATCACGAGCTCAACGCCATCCATTTCCATACAAATAACCCCGAAACCGGCCAGCCTCTGCGCCCATGGACAGGCAAAAACCTCAGACAGCACCAAAGCTTTATCAAGGAATTCCCGGCTGGTGGCAGCGCCGCTGCTAAAGCCATAAACTGGATGCAGTCCTTGCCGCTGTTTCTGGACTTGCCGCATTTTCGGCTCGTTCATGCCTGTTGGGCGCAAGACAAAATTGACCAGTTGGCGGCCATTACAAAAGAGGGGGTGCTAAACGAGCGCCAGTTTTTTCAGGCCGCAGACCCTTCGCACGCGCTTAACGATCTGGTTGAAACCATCGCCAAAGGCCCGGAAGCCACGCTGCCCGAGAGCTATTTCATGACCGATAAAGACGGCAACAACCGGCGCGAGGTCCGGGTTAAGTGGTGGCAAGCCGGAGGGCAAAGCTGGGCGGATGTCGCGATGTCGGTGCCAGACCTTTCGCAATTGCCAGAAAGCGAGCCGCCAGAAGCCGTGCAGGCTCTGGCTTATCCAACCGATGCCAAGCCGGTATTTTTCGGGCATTACTGGATGGTGGGCACACCAACCCTGCAAGCACCCAACGCGCTGTGCCTTGATTATTCAGCCGGCAAGGGCGGGCCGCTTATGTCTTACACAATGGAAGACGGTGGGCCGCTTTCGCTCAGCCGGATACGGGCGCATTAGCTTAAGGTTTCGCAAAATCTCTTGATACGGGCGCAGGCTTCCACCAGTTGCTCATCGGCTGCCGCGTAGGATACGCGAAAATGTGGTGAGAGGCCGAAGGCCTCGCCGTGCACCACGGCCACCCCGACCGCGTCCAGCAGGGCCAGCGCAAAATCTTCATCGGTCGAAATCCTTTTACCCTCAGGGGTAAAACGCCCGATCAATCCCGCCACGGACGGATAAACGTAAAATGCCCCTTCGGGCACGGCGCAGGTTATGCCGTCAATATCATTCAGCAACCCCGCTACCAGATCACGGCGACGCAGGAACACAGCGCTCGACTCCGCGATGTAATCCTGCGGGCCGTTCAGCGCTTCCAAAGCGGCCCACTGGCTGACCGAACTGGCGTTGGAGGTGCTCTGGCTTTGCACCTTTTTCATCGCGCCAACCAGCGCGGCGGGGCCACCGGCGTAGCCGATGCGCCATCCGGTCATCGCATAGGCTTTGGAGACACCGTTGGTGGTTAACGTGCGTTCATAAAGGCCGGGCTCAACCTGTGCCGGCGTGGCAAATTCAAAACCGGGAAAGGCGACATGCTCATACATGTCGTCCGACATGATCCACACATGCGGGTGGCGCAATAACACATCGGTGATCGCTTTAAGCTCGGCACGGGTATAGCCCGCCCCTGTCGGGTTGCTGGGTGAGTTGAAGATCAGCCATTTGGTGCGGGGCGTTATGGCGGCTTCAAGCGCCTCGGCGGTCATTTTAAAACCAGTGCTCTCGGGGCATTCGACCACAACCGGCGTGCCGTCACACATCAGCACCATATCGGGGTAGCTCACCCAGTAGGGGGCAGGGATGATCACTTCATCCCCTGCGTTCAGCGTCGCAAAAAGGGCATTAAAAAGCACCTGCTTGCCGCCGGTTGAAACAATCACCTGATTGGGCACGTAGGAGAGCCCGTTATCGCGTTTGAACTTTTCGACGATGGCGGCTTTTAGCTCGGGGATGCCATCCGGCGCGGTGTATCGGGTTTTGCCCGCATCAATCGCGGCCTTACCCGCGTCGCGAATGTTTTCCGGTGTATCAAAATCCGGCTCACCGGCGCTGAGGGCGATCACATCCTCTCCGGCGGCGCGCATCTCGGCGGCTTTGGTTGAAATCGCGATGGTGGGCGAGGGTTTAACGGCGGCGAGGCGGTCGGCTAGGAACGGCATGGGAATCTCCTGATATCACCGCTTGGTTTTGCTGCAAATCCGCGGCCAATGTCAACGGGCCAACCTCGCCCGAAAGCCGCGCGGTATAGGTAAACCGCGCCTCAAGCACTCGCATCACGTAATTGCGGGTTTCGCGGAAGGGGATGCTCTCGATCCAGTCCACGGTGTTTATACTTTCGCGGCGCGGGTCGCCGTAATCCCTTATCCAGCGGTCCGCGCGGTGCGGGCCCGCATTATAGGCGGCTGCCGCAAGGAGCAGTGAGCCGTCAAATCGCTCCAGCATGTCGTTGAGATAAGTTGTGCCGATGCGGGCGTTATACTCCCAATCCCCCGAAAGGCGGTTGCCGGAATAAGAGATACCAAGCCCTCGCGCCACGCTGCGGGCTGTGGCGGGCATCACCTGCATCAAGCCGAGCGCCCCAACCGGCGAGCGGGCCGATGGGTTCATCTCGCTTTCCTGTCGCGCGATGGCAAGCGCCAGTTCGGGCGCTACCGCTCCCTCAAATTCGGCCAAGCCGTGCAAGGGATAGTAGGGATCAGCCAAAACCGAGCCTGTTCGGGCTGCCGTTTTGGCGATCCGCAGGGCGATATGGGTTTCATCCAGATCAAGCATGAGCTGGGCCAGCGCTGCCTGTTCGCGCAGCGGTAGGGTTTCAGCCTCGTGGGTGAGGAATTGTCGCGCGCGCCCCTGCTCTCCGGCAAAGAAAAACAGCACACCCGCCCGCACGGAATCATGGGCCAGAAACGGGGCTTTGGTCCAGTCTGGCGGAAACTCGGCCCCCGATAGGCGGGGATCGGGTGGCTGGTTTATACGACTGGCGGCGAGCTGGCCATAAAAGCTGGTTTGGAAGTTGGCGCCCATGGAGAAGGCATCATACGCGGCTTGGGTATTGCCCA
>DFBP01000124.1:4749-6354 GCA_002366685.1 Rhodobacterales bacterium UBA3077
CTGCCGGTTGTCAGGTGGTGCTGGCTGGCAAGCCGGTATGCCAGATCATTGTCTCCGGCCCGCATGGCGCGGCGGGCATAGGTGCGACGACGGCTGGCCCATTTCTCGGGAATGCCAAGCGAGGCTTCGCTGCTAGAACGCTCTAAAAGCAGCTCGATGGCGCTATCGGTATAGCCCTTTTTGGCGCGCCAATTGAAACGGTCATAGGCGAGACCCGCATTGGATTGCAGGTTTTGCGGAATGGCTTTGATCAGGGCATCCACGCCGTTGCGATCTTCTTGCAGGGCCAGGCGCGCATTGGCAAGCGCGCGCTCTCCGGTGCTGACCAGCGGCAGCATTGCACGGGCAGCCGACCGGTTGCCATCCCAGAGCAGGGCCTCTAGCCGTGAGGCGTGATGCGGGGCTAGTAAACCTTCGTGGTTTTCCAGGAAGATGACGCGTTCGGCCTCGCTGAGCTCCATGTTGCGCCAAGCGGCGGTAATTGCAGCTTGCCCCTCGGCCTGTGGTAAAGCCGAGGCCAGTCGCAGTACACCTGTGCCTGTTTGCGGTGCCCGCTCGGCGAAATAGGCCAGAATACGGCTGGCACTCAGGTTTGCGGGCATCACGGCCTCACCCTTTCGGGCGACTTTGGCGAGGCCCGGCCAATCGGCGTTTTCGGTCAAAAACTGCTCGTATTCGGCAAAGTTACCCTGCCCCGCGCGCAGATAGTACCAGTCAATAATTTCCGGTGCGATGGTTTCGGAAACCTTGGCCGCACGCTTGCGGGCGGTGTCCCAATCGCTCACGGTCACGGCCTCGACCGCCGAGGCAAATTGCGCGCCGTTTTCCTGCGGGGTTTGGGCCATGGCAGGCGCCACCACCCAAAGGAGGGATGCGAGGAATGCAAATTTCATAATCAATGCCTGTTCTTTTTTGCGCTCTCTAGCACAAAAATCAGGTCGCGTCTTGGTTGTTGGCATCGGATGCCATCACAAAGGCGGGAACCTGCTTGAAGATGCGCTCAAGGTCTTGCTGATAGCGGCTTTGCACCTCATGCAATACCGAATCCGCCCAAAACCCTTCGCTCAACGGGGCTTGGCCAAGCCGGACGAGGCTGCGAATGGTGTCGGCATCCTGCCCGTTATGCTCGCCATGCAGCAGCGCTTGCTCATAGCGGTGGGTCTGGTGGCCCGACATGCTGCGGTTCCAGCGATATCCGGTCGTGAATTCAAGCTGCTCCGCCAAGGGGCCGAGGAGCTGGTGAAGCTGGTCAAGGCCGTAGCTGGCATCGGAATGGTATTCGCTAATCATAAGTTCGGCCTCGGGGAAGACCCCGGCGATTTCCTGAATGAGATCATCCCAACCCCGCTGAAACCCCAGCACGATCCCCGCAATATCTTCGCGCGGCAGCACGGGGCGGCCGGGGGAGAGCCAGCGGCTATAGGCAGAGGGAAAAAAGGTTTCATAAGGGCGGATGCCGAGCATGACTTTACTTGGCGAAACCGGTAGCAAACGGCTCAGGCGCTTCAGGCGCGCGCGGGTGTTTGGGTAAAACTTGTGATGGGCGAAGATCTCGTTGAGAAAGCCAAGCATATTTTCATCTGAAAGGATGATGGTTTGGCAGTC
>DFBP01000015.1 GCA_002366685.1 Rhodobacterales bacterium UBA3077
CCTTCGACGATTAATGCCGGGGCCTTAATAAACCCTTCCCAAGAGCCGTCAGCCACATGGATCCAGCCCTTTTCTTCCGCCAGTTTCACGGCCTCTGAAACGCTCTCCTCGTAAGACCCGCCGCGCCGCACGGCTGCGCCCATGGCACTGATCCTTTGCACAAAAGGTTCTGGCGCGGTGAACGGCAAAACAACCAGCGCATTTGCGCCAAAAACCTTAGCCCCCGCCGCAACAGACAAACCGTGATTTCCGGCGCTTGCGGTTACAAATGTCATACCGGACGCGGCCTTGCGGCTTGCGCCATCCATCAGGTCCTTTGACCCGGATGCCTCGGATATCATCTGTGCCACAGCAAAAGCCCCGCCGAGTGCCTTAAAGCTTCCAAGACCCATTCGGGTCGATTCGTCTTTGACAAATATCGCGGAAATCCCCAAGGCGCTGGCAAGCGCCGGAACGCTTGTTAGCGGCGTTGCCTGATAAGCCGGGCACTTGCGTAGCAAAGCCATGGGCCGTGCAGGGTCGACACGAAACCGCCTTGCGGTCGCGATATTTTCAGGAGTGGGAAAATGACGCTTCATGGGACGCTTGCCTATCGTTGCCGTAATATTGGCATACTGTAGCAGGTCCACCTTCCAAAAGGCCAAAAAAAAGGCCGAGCAAAGCTCGGCCCAAGTCCAACAGGGAGGTATGAAACGCGGCGAGATATCTCGCCTGCTTCGAGAGGTGATATAGGAAGCCTTACTTAATCAATCAAGTAAAATACATCGAACTACGACGCATAACCGCTATCACCATAGTGCATAGCTACTATAAAGCCGTTTATGACAAGTAAAAGTTAGCTATTTTCTCGCATCAACTTGCGATAGGCGATCACCTCATTTAACACAAAATCCTTGAAAACGGCGACCCTTTTTGATTGCCGTAGCTCTCCGGGGTAAGCCAGATAGACGGGCACAGGGACAGAACCCGACTCAGGCAGCACGTTCACTAACTCGGGGAAATCCGCCGTCAAATAGTCCGGCAAAGCACCAATTCCCAGCGAATTCAGCACGGCCTGCAGAATCCCGAAGTAATTGTTAACTGTTAAAAGCGACATTTCATTTTCGTCGATAAAGGGTTTGATCCATGCCGCTCCAGCGCTCACCTGCGGTGCGCTTGGCGATTGTGAGATCAGCCTGTGTTGGCGCATATCATCCGCCGTTTTGGGTGTTCCGTGCTTAGCCAAATAATCCCGGCTCGCATAAAACTTCATGTTCACATCCATTAATCGCCGGCGAACCAGATCCGCTTGTGACGGTTCTTTCATGCGTATCGCCACATCGGCTTCGCGCATGGGCAGATCCAACACATGTTCTTCAAGCATCAGATTAATACGCAAATTCGGATATTTTTCATAGAGCTTGGCGAGTCGGGGGGCCAACCAAAGCGAGCCAAAACCCGTTGTGGTGGTTACTCTGAGCTCACCAAGAACCTCGTCCTCAGAATCTTTGATTTGTGCGGCCGCTGCATCCAGTTGCTTGGCCATGGCTTTTGCCGCTTCAAACAACAATTCGCCCTGTTCCGTTAATATCAGGCCTCGGGCGTGGCGGTGAAATAAAATCACGTTCAGGCTTTCTTCCAGCCCTCTGATCTGACGGCTCACGGCTGACTGGCTCAAATGCAGCACTTCGCCCGCATGAGTCAGGCTGCCAGCATCCGCTACCGCATGAAATATCCTGACCTTGTCCCAATCCATATTGCCGCCCCTTTTTTTGGTAGCTTACAGGGGATGCGAGGATTCGCGCAACGCTTATCCGAGTTGGTTCCCTCGATGCCGTGTTGAAGCTCTGGAAACCGTTTACCCCGCTAAAAGTTCGCGCCGTAAACCCAATTGCTATTCCTGGATTCTAGGGCCACCGGATTCTGAACGCAAATGTCGGTTATCCGATGGGCATGTTGGCGCAGGTTATTGCAGCGACTCCGGCATTGCGATGTGCAACGCAACGTTTCTGTATCGCGACCCTCGCAGCCTGCCGTGCCAGCATAAAACCCGGGGCTACACAAAAAGTTGCGTCGCAGGCGCGCGGAATATTGCAAAACATGCGTGGCCTCTCGGGGCAGCGCAATAAATGAACAAATGTTCATATTCCTCATCCCTCATAATAATTCTCCTTGAAGGGTCAAGCTTTCTGACCAATAATGGGGGCGGAGGAACTCATCATGGATCTGCAACCCGTTTCGCTCGCCGACCGGCTCGATCTTTCTAAAAAGACCGTGCTGCTCAATGGAACACAAGCATTAGTGCGTCTAATGCTCATGCAAAAAGCGCGCGACAAAGCGGCAGGGCATACAACAGCGGGGTATGTGACCGGCTATCGCGGCTCCCCTGTTGGTGCGGTTGATTTGCAAATGCAACGGGCTGAAAGCCAGCTCACCTCCGCCGATGTAACCTTCCAGCCCGGCCTGAACGAAGATATTGCGGCAACCGCGCTTTGGGGTGCCCAAAGTGCCGGCCTACGGGGCGACGGAAAATTCGAGGGCGTATTTGGTCTTTGGTACGGAAAAGGCCCGGGGGTCGACCGCTCGGGTGATGTGTTCCGCCACGCCAACTTTGCAGGTACTGCCGAATATGGCGGTGTGGTTGCAGTCATGGGAGATGACCACACCGCTGAATCCTCGACCACCCTGCACCAATCCGAATTCGCTTTTGTGGATGCGCTAATGCCCATCCTCTCCCCCGCCGGCGTGCAGGAAATGCTCGACTACGGCATTTATGGCTATGCGCTTAGCAGGTATTGCGGGGCATGGGTCGGGCTCAAAGCCCTCAAAGACACAATCGAGGTCACGCAAGTGGTTGACGGTGACCCCGAGCGGATTTCGGTTAAAATCCCCGAGAGCTTTGACTTGCCGGAGGGCGGGTTGAATATCCGCTTGATAGATGATCACGCCGAGCAGGAAGCCCGAATGCACGACCACAAGCGCTTCGCCGCTGAGGCCTTCGCGCGCGCCAATAAACTTGATAAACGTATGCACGGCAAAGCTGGCGCCCGTATCGGGATCGTTTCTTCCGGCAAGAGCTGGCTTGACACAGCCCACGCGCTTGAAACCCTCGGGATTGACGAAGCACAAGCCCTAGCGCTCGGCATCACCACCTATAAGGTGGCCATGGTCTGGCCGCTTGATATGCAAAGTTTTAGCGAATGGGCCGAAGGGCTCGACCTGATCATCGTGGTTGAGGAAAAGCGTAAGCTTCTCGAAGTTCAGATCAAGGAGGCAATATTCAACGACCGCAACGGTCGCCGTGTCATTGGCTGGAAAAAGGAAAACGGTGATCTTCTATTCACCGTCAAAGGGGCGCTCAACCCTGTTTTGGTAGCTCAAAAGCTCGGGGATGTCCTCATCGAAGAGGGCGCCGCCAACGAGGCGCTTCACGCCGCGCGCAGCGCGCTTGAGGCGGCATCGTTACCGGACAATACCGCGCCACTGGCCCAGCGAATCCCGTATTTCTGCTCCGGCTGCCCGCATAATTCCTCCACCAAAATCCCCGAAGGCTCTCGCGCTTATGCCGGTATCGGCTGCCATTACATGGTGCAATGGATGGACAGGGACACCCTGGGTTTCACCCAGATGGGTGGCGAAGGGGCCAACTGGATCGGCGAGGCGCCGTTTAGCAAAACCGGCCACGTGTTCCAGAACCTCGGCGACGGTACCTATAACCATTCCGGCATTCTGGCCATGCGCGCGGCGTTGGCTGCGGGCACCAATATAACCTACAAAATTCTCTACAATGATGCGGTTGCCATGACCGGCGGCCAAACCAACGAAGGCGAGCTTGATGCCCCGCGCATTGCCGCCGAAGTGCTGGCGATGGGGATCAAAAAGCTGGTCGTGGTCTATGATGAAAAAGAGGATATCGACAAAGCGCAATTCCCGAAGGGCATCGAGATGGTTGAGCGGGCCGGGTTGATGCGTGTGCAGCGTGAGTTGCGCGAGATCGAAGGCACCACCGCCATCCTTTATGTGCAAACCTGCGCCGCTGAAAAACGCCGCCGCCGTAAGCGCGGCACCTTCCCCGACCCCGACCAGCGGGTGTTTATTAACCCCGATGTTTGCGAAGGCTGCGGTGATTGCGGGGTGCAATCGAATTGCGTTTCGATCTTGCCGCTAGAGACCGAACTCGGCCGCAAGCGCATGATCGACCAAAGCGCCTGCAACAAAGATTTTTCCTGCCTTAACGGGTTTTGCCCCAGCTTTGTAACCCTCAAAGGGGCTACGCCCAAAAAACCGGAACTGGCTGAGCTGGATATGCCAGACCTGCCAGATCCGACCGTTCCGGCGATTAACGGCACTTTCAATATTGTGGCCACCGGCGTCGGCGGCACCGGGATTGTGACGGTCGGCGCTCTGTTGGCCATGGCGGCCCACCTCGAAGGTAAAGGCGCTGGCATGATGGAAATGGCCGGCCTCGCCCAGAAGGGCGGCGCGGTGCTGGTGCATTGCCGGATTTCAGAAAAGCCGGAAGACATCACCGCTGTGCGCGTAGCGCTTGGCGAGGCCGACGCGGTTATCGGCGGTGACCTTGTTACAACCGCCGGGCCGGGAACGCTTAGCCTCATGCAGCGCAGCAAAACCGGTGTAGTGTGCAACAGTCACCAGATCATCACCGGCGAGTTCACCAAAAACACCGAGTTCAACCTGCCCGTCGAGCGGCTGGAGCTGGCCATCGAGGGCCGGGTCGGCGAAGACGCACTCAGTATGGTTGATGCAACTGCGCTGGCGGAGACCTACCTTGGCGACGCGATCTACGCCAATGTGCTGATCCTCGGAGCGGCCTGGCAAGCGGGGCTTGTCCCGCTCTCGCTTGAAGCGATCGAACGCGCCGTTGAGCTTAACGGTGCCGGGGTTGAGGGTAACCTCAAGGCGCTCCAAATTGGCCGCTGGGCCATTGCCTTCCCGGCTCAGGCCATGGGTCAGGCGAGCGAACCCGAAAGCCGCTCGCTTGCGCAAATTATCGAGTTTCGCGCCGCGCATCTGGTGAAGTATCAAGGTAAAGGGTTAGCGCGAAAATATCGCAAGCGGATCGAAAAAGTAGAAGATCCGGAATTGGGGGAGGCGATGGCTCTGGGCTATCACAAGCTGTTGTCTTACAAAGATGAATACGAAGTTGCCCGCCTCCATGTCGAGACCCTTCAAACAGCGGTTGATGCCAGCTTTGACAATGTCAGATCCATGAGGTTTCACCTTGCGCCAGCGTTTCTTGCCAAGAAGGACGCAGACGGAAACTCGCTAAAACGGGAATACGGCCCGTCAATGATGCGCATGTTCAAAGTGCTGGCCAAGCTAAAACGCTTGCGCGGCACGCCACTTGACCCGTTTGGCTGGACAGCCGAGCGCAAGATGGAACGCGCCTTGATCAAGGAATATCTCAAAGACATGAAGGAAATTCAGGGGGCTTTCAGCGACAAAAACCGAGAGACGGCCATTGCGTTGGCACGCTTGCCTCTTTCGATCAAAGGATTTGGTCATGTGAAACTGCGGAACGCAGCGGAAGCGGCCAAAACGCGCGAGGCTCTGTTGGCGGCCTTCCGCGAACCTCAAACGCCCCTGCAAGAAGCGGCTGAATAACTGTTGAGCCCTGACGGGCCGTTGCCTCGCTTCGCTCGGTAAAAGGGCTATCTCATGGCTCGATCAGTGCGCTACGCAATTCGCGAATAACCGGTAACAGGTTGCGGATTTTCTCGTGGCCGAGCACCTTGACGATATCGGTAAATACGGGGTCAATCGCCTGAACGGCTCGGTCCCGCGCGGCCTGTCCGGCCGGGCTGATACTGATCCATTTGCGGCGGGCATCGTCCCAGTCGGGGCGGATATGGATGAAACCGGCAGCCGATAGGCGATTGACGGTATTTGTCATTGCCCCTTTTGTTACATGAAGCATGCGCGCGAGCTGAGCCGGGGTTTTCTCTCCGCCCATATGCGCAAAATGATCAAGCACAGCGAAATGGGAGAGCTCCATCCCTTCGGGAAGCGCACGGGACAGACGGGTACGGGCCAGTTGGTCTATGGTCGCGATCTCGGAAAATAGCGTGATGGCTAGCGGATCATTGCTCAGGTTTGTGCTCATCTGGTTTGCTAAACTCTCGATCATGGGTGAGCGCGGGAATTTTGGCCCGCGCCTCTGCAACCAGCTTAAGATCAAGATCGGCAAATGTCACGCCCTC
>DFBP01000017.1:0-1169 GCA_002366685.1 Rhodobacterales bacterium UBA3077
CGCAGACCGTGCCGTGATCGAAGGCAACAGGGTGATCGGCAATCTGGTCGGCATTGATGTGCACGGGCCCGAGGATGTGCTGGTTATCAACAATATTGTCGAAGGCCGGCAGGACCGCCGGATGAATGACCGTGGAAACGGGATTTATGTCTGGAACGCACCGGGGGTGCGTGTAGAGAGAAATGACATCCGCTGGGGGCGCGACGGGGTGTTTGTGAACACCTCGCACGACAATGAATTTATCAACAACCGCTTCCGCGACCTGCGTTTTGCGGTGCACTACATGTATGCCAATGACAGCGTGGTCTCGGGGAATATCTCGATCGGCAACCACCTCGGCTATGCCATCATGTATTCCAAGAATGTTCAGATCGAGGGTAACTATTCGATCAATGACCGTGATCACGGGATCATGATGAACTACACGAATGAAAGCACAGTGACCGGCAACTGGATCGAACAGGTCGAAGATAAATGCGTGTTTATCTATAACGCGCACAAAAACAGTTTCTATGAAAACCGGTTTCAGGGCTGCGGGATCGGCATCCACTTTACGGCTGGTTCTGAACGCAACAACGTGGTCGGCAACGCCTTTATCGGCAACCGGACACAGGTAAAATACGTGGGGTCAAGGTGGGTTGAGTGGAACGAGGATGGCCGTGGCAATTACTGGTCCGACCACGCTGCTTTTGATCTGGATGCAAATGGCATCGCGGATTCGACCTATCGGCCAAACGATATAATGGACCATGTTTTGTGGAGCCAGCCCGCGGCCCGCTCGCTCCTTGGCTCTCCGGCGGTTCAGCTTATTCGCTGGTCTCAATCGACCTTTCCGGCAACTTTGCCGGGCGGTGTGATTGACCGCGCACCGCTTATGCAGCCCATCCGGCCCGAAATTCCAGTTTGGGAAAATCTCCAATGACAGCACTATCGATTCAAAATGTCACAAAAAGCTACGGTGATCTCAGGGCCGTTCACGAGGTAAGTCTCGGGATCGAAGCCGGAGAAAGGATAGCCCTGCTCGGCCATAACGGGGCCGGAAAGACAACGCTCATGCGGATGATCCTCGGCCTTGCCACGATTTCTTCAGGGTCTATCCGTGTATTGGGGGCTGCCCCGGGCACGCGTAGCGCCCGCAAGGTGATCGGATTCCTGCCTGAAAGTGTGGC
>DFBP01000017.1:1203-5659 GCA_002366685.1 Rhodobacterales bacterium UBA3077
TCGGTACCGCTTCGCAAGGCAGATGACCTGTTGGACCGCGTCGGGCTGAGCCACGCGGCTGACCGGAAAATCCGGACTTACTCCAAAGGGATGCGGCAGCGCATCGGCTTGGCGCAGGCTTTGCTTGGCACCCCCAAGCTGGCATTGCTGGATGAGCCAACCAGCGGCCTCGACCCGATTTCACGCCACGAGTTTTACGATATTGTGGATGACCTTTCGGCGGCCGGAACGGCTGTCCTGCTGTCTTCCCACGCGCTAACCGAGCTGGAAACCCGCACAGATCGAATTGCGATCATGAGCAGCGGGCATTTGCTCGCCAATGATAGCCTCGCCAATTTGCGCCAGCAGGCACGGTTGCCAATTCGGCTGGATGTAACAACCAGCGGAGAAAGCGCTGATCATGTTGCCAACCATCTGGGGGGAGAGCGCTCCAATGGTCGCTCGGTATCGCTGACCTGCCAGCAGGAAGAAAAGGTCTCCGTTTTGGGCCGCATTACCGGTTTGGGGGACTTAATTAAGGATATCGACGTGACACCGGCCAGCCTTGAAGATCTCTACCGCCATTACAGCGTTAACCCGGAGGACCGGAAATGACCTCGATTCTTTCAATCACTCGGCTGGAATTGCTGATCGCGCGGCGCAATATGTGGGTCGCAACCTCGGTCATCCTGATGGCCATGTTTACCATCGTATTGACCCTTGCGGGGGGCGCGCCAAGCGGGTCACTCGGCGTTGACCCGCTGTTGGTGGCGGTTACCTCAATCACAACGCTTTCGGTTTATCTGATCCCGCTTATCGGGCTGCTTTTATCGTTTGATGCTATCGCTGGAGAGGCGGAGCGCGGGACGCTGGCCCTATCGCTGACCTACCCGCTTTCACGCGGGGAAATTCTGGTTGGAAAATTTCTGGCGCACCTGTGTGTTTTGGCATTTGCGGTTGCCGTTGGGCTTGGCCTGACCGCTGGCTTAACAATCTGGCAATACGGCGCGGCTGATCTTTCCTATGCCCCGCTTATAAAGCTGTTTTTGACCTCAATCGCGCTCGGCGCAGCCTTCTTGGGGATAGGCTATCTGGTTTCGGCCCTCGTTCGCCAAACAGGCGTTGCCTCTGGGATCGTGATTATCATCTGGCTGGTTTGCGTGGTCTTGTATGACCTCGGGCTGCTCGGCGCTCTGGTCGCCGATGATGGCGGTTTCTTCACAAAAACCGTGTTCCCTTGGCTTCTGGTTGCCAACCCGGCTGACGCTTTCAGGCTGTTTAACATGCCGGATGTATCTGTCTCCGAACTGGCCTCGGGAATAGGGGCAACCGGCGCTTCGGCCAGCTGGATCGGGCAGGTTGTTTCGATGCTGGTCTGGCCGGTTTTAGCTTTAGGTCTGGCAGGGCTGGCTTTCAGGAGGGTCGAACCATGAAAATCCGCCTCGCAGCCCTTTTGCTTCCCCTCGCGCTAGCCGCCGCCTGTGATGGTGAACAGGCGGTAGCAAACCTTCCCGAGGCCATAGCCTTAACAGAAGATGCCGCCGGGCATTACTGCCAGATGATTATTCTGGAGCACCAAGGCCCCAAGGCTCAGGTGCATTTGGCAGGTTTCCCCGCCCCGCTTTGGTTCTCGCAAGTTCGGGACGGAATCGCTTATCTTAAGTCTCCCGAGCAAAGTGCCGAAATACTGGTCCTCTATGTGAATGATATGGGCGAAGCGCAAAGCTGGAGCGAGCCCGGTGCAGAGAACTGGATAAGCGCGGCCGACGCATTTTTCGTAGTGGGTTCGGATGCAATTGGCGGCATGGGCGCGCCCGAGATTGCACCCTTTGGCAGCAAGTTAAAGGCTGAACAGTTTATCGCGGAGCATGGTGGTGAAATCATGCTTTTGAACGAAATCCCCGCGGAGATCGTGCTCTCTCCTGTGGAGTTTAATACAGCCGAGTTGGAGACAACCGAATGACCTCACGCAGACGCGTTTTATCAATTCTTGCAGGTGCTGCGGTACTGCCGATACTTGGCTCGCGAGCAGTCGCATCTCCACAGCAATGGCGAGGAATCGCTTTGGGGGCCGAGGCCCGCATCCTTCTGGACCACCCGAATGCAGCGGCACTGATCGAACAATCCGTTCAGGAAATCCGCCGCCTCGAAGGCATATTCAGCCTTTACCGCCCGGACAGCCAGCTTTCAGAGCTTAATCGGAATGGTGAGTTGCCAAACCCTGCCTTTGAGATGGTCGAACTGCTTTCGATTTGCTCTGCAATTCATGCAAGAACATCCGGCGCATTTGACCCAACGGTTCAGAAATTGTGGGCGCTTTATGCCCGGAGCTTCGCTGCGGGTAACTCGCCTGATCCAACGAAGATTTCCGAAACACTGGCCCAGACCGGTTGGGCGCATGTCCGGTATTCTCCTGCGAAGGTCTGGTTTGACCGTTCCGGCATGGCGCTCACACTGAATGGTGTTGCACAAGGCTACATCGCCGACAAGATTGTTGCGCTGCTCCGCCGAAACGGGATTGAAAACGCACTGGTAAACACCGGAGAAATTGCTGGCATCGGGGTGGCAGAAAACAGTTCAGGATGGCCGGTATTGCTATCGGGCCATTCGAGCGAAGCGCCGTTGCTGAACAATAATGCTGTCGCGACATCCTCTCCCGTTGGCACCACATTTGATGATGGAGAAACAACCGGCCATATCATCGACCCCAGAACCGGACGCCCCGGCGGGGAATGGCGCTCTGTCTCGGTTGTATCGGATACCGCTGCTGAAGCAGACGGGTTATCAACGGCTTTTTGCCTTATGAAAAGGCCGGAGATCATGAACGTCAAAGGATCTTCACAGGTGTTCTTGATCTAGGTTCAGCGGGTGCCGGAAATCCTTGATTAAGCATTCTCAAGCGAACCCTACCTGAAATAGGAAATACTTTTTGCTTTGAGTAGATCTGCGGTTAGCCTGCCAAGCCTTATTGGCAAATTCAAATATTTGTTGGCCGGAAATTAAGGAAATACACTTTTGGGCCTATTACGCCTCGGGGGCAGTACTGCGTCGGTTGAGTGCGGGTTGAAAATATTCACGCAACCTCAGAGAACGGGAGAAAGCTCTACATTTTCGCGCGCGCATTCAAGATAGGTGCCACGGCCCAGAAGATCGATTAATATGCGAACGCGGGTTTCGTTCGAACAAGATTCTACTGTGGCGACAATATCTTTGAATGGACCTTCTAATAATGTGACCCGGTCACCCGGCGCCAGACGCTCGGGTGCGATTATCAGGTCGTTCGGATCGCAGCGACTTATGAGGGCCGACATCAGCGCATTTGGGACTTTTTGCGGCATATTGGATGATATGGTGATCAATCTGGAGACTCCCTGCGTGCCGTTTATTGCGCGCCAAGGCGTGGTATCCGGGTTAAAGCGGACAAACAGATAGCCTCCGAAGATCGGGTTTTGAACGCGCTTGTTTTGCCGTGCGTGGCGCACGGTTCGCTCGCGCATTGGCATAAAGGTTTCGAAACCTTGACGCTCCAGATTACGTTTGGCCAGAGTAAAACCACCGGGTTTTAGCTGAGCTACAAACCAGTTGTTGGCATAGCGTTTTTTGCGCAAGGAAGGATGAGGGCAAGATTGGACATTCATTGGCTATTACCGCAATTGAGTTTGCGTCGAACCCGGCGGATAAGTCGAATTGGGCACCAAGGGCAAAAGCAGGCGGTAAACAACTATATATATCGAGACAGTCATTCCCAGCTGCATAATCGACTCCGGAGTTTGCAGGTCAATTCCCTGAACGCTGATAAGAGTGAATATCGGCAAACCCCATGAAAACACACTTGCCAATGGATTGGCGGACACCCAATTGAGCTTTTTTGCCACCAGTCTCGCCCAGCTTTGAAATATAACATGATGTAAATGAGCACTATCAGGAGCCCCCGGGTGATGCCCCTTTTCCCTGATCCTGCGTGCAATAGAAACCAATGTCTCTGTCACGGGATATCCCAGAATGAGCAAGCTGACCCAAGGCGAGACTTCCGGGTTGCGGGCTGGCAACATAACGGCAAGCACAGCGACAACATATCCACAAAAATAGGCGCCTGCATCTCCCAGAAAAATTTTCCCAAACGGGAAGTTCACCAGAAAAAAACCGGCAACCACGGCCGCCATGATAATGGCGAGCCCCACCAGCGTTTCGTCCCCCACACGAGCGGCGACGATCGCGATCGCGGCGAGGATTAGAATAACGGTTCCAGACGCAAGACCGTGAAAGCCGTCTATCATATTAACGGCATTGGTTACGCCACCAATTGCGATAACACTAAAAGCCAGCGAGACCACCGAGAACGTCATCAAATAGTCAATGCCCGGAATATCGATACGCGTTATTGTATATCCGCTTGCAAAGCAAAAAATCAGACCGGCAGCAAAGCTGGATAAAAGCCGGGCGCGCACCCCTACTTTGCCGGTTATATCTTCTCCCA
>DFBP01000196.1:0-363 GCA_002366685.1 Rhodobacterales bacterium UBA3077
AAACGAGCCGTTTTATGAATACTCCATGAAGCTCTGGGAAGGGCTGGAGCAGGATTTCAACTATAACGCCATGGTTAGCCAGCGCGGTATTCTGAACCTTTTCCACTCGGACCCGCAGCGGGATTCCTTTATCCGTCGCGGCAACGCCATGCTGCTGCACGGGGCCGATGCCGAAATTCTTGATCAGGCAGCTGTGCGCAAAATGTATCCGTTTCTTAATTTTGACAATGCACGGTTCCCGATCAAGGGTGGCTTGCTGCAAAAGCGCGCCGGTACTGTGCGCCATGATGCCGTTGCCTGGGGTTATGCCCGCGGTGCCGATTTGCGCGGGGTGGATATTATCCAGAATTGCGAGGTTACCGG
>DFBP01000196.1:503-3487 GCA_002366685.1 Rhodobacterales bacterium UBA3077
AAGCCCACGATCTCCGGCGTCATCACCTTTGGTGCGGGTCACTTTTATGTCAGCCAGTCTGACAAGGGCGGGCTGGTTTTTGGCGGCGATATCGACGGCTATAACACTTATGCCCAACGGGGCAATATGCCGACAGTCGAAGATGTTTGCGAGGGGGGTATGGCGCTCATGCCGATGATCGGGCGCGCGCGGTTGTTGCGCAGTTGGGGTGGCGTAATGGACATGAGCATGGATGGATCCCCCATTATCGACAAAACCGGCATTGAAGGCCTCTTTTTCAACGGCGGATGGTGTTATGGCGGCTTTAAAGCCACACCGGCATCCGGAATGGCATTTGCGCATTTGCTGGCCACGGACCAACCCCACCAAACTGCAACCGCTTTTCGNNTTTGACCGCTTCGCCAAAGGGCGGGTCATTGACGAAAAAGGCGTGGGCGCCCAGCCCAACCTGCACTAGGAGACCGCGATGATTATCAACCACCCGCTCCTTGGCCAACGCGATGCCCAAGAATTCACCTATTTGGGAGATGCCTGCCTGATCGACCGCCCCGAGTGGCAGCCCGAGGGGGGGCTCGAAGAGTTCACCGATTACGCCTACCAAAGGGAGAACCCCGCGGGTGAGCACCGCGAGCTTTGGTTCCACGAACAGGGGGACCGTTCGTGGTTGGTTGTGACCCGCAACACATTGACCCACGAGATCAGCAAAGTTGAACTCGCCACCGATGTGGCAAGAGCCAGGGGTCGGCATAAATGACCCGTATCTCTGGTGGATTAATGGATCGTAGCAAGGAACTCTCCTTCAGCTTTGATGGTAAAACCTTTCAGGGTTTTCAAGGGGATACGCTGGCTTCGGCTTTGCAGGCAAACGGTGTGCGCCTGATGGGCCGCAGCTTCAAGTACCATCGGCCGCGCGGGGTGATTAGCGCCGGTTCCGAGGAGCCGAATGCGCTGGTTGAGCTGCGCAGCGGAGCGCGCAAAGAGCCCAACACCCGCGCGACCGTGGTCGAGCTCTTTGATGGCTTAAAAGCCAATAGCCAGAACTGCTGGCCTTCGCGCAAGTTCGATGCTCTGGCGGTAAATGACCTGCTGTCGCCTTTCTTTGCGGCCGGATTTTATTACAAAACCTTCATGTGGCCTGCCAAGTTTTGGGAGAAGGTTTACGAACCGATCATCCGCCACGCGGCTGGCCTTGGCACCCTGTCGCTTGAGCCCGATCCTGACGTTTATGACAAAGGATTTCTGCACTGTGATCTGCTGGTAACCGGAGCTGGCCCTGCGGGCCTTGCTGCCGCTTTGACAGCGGGGCGAAGCGGAGCGCGGATTATTCTGGCGGATACCGATTTCCTCATGGGTGGGCGTCTGAACGCCGAGCGTTTTGCGCTCGGCGATGAAGCTGGCAGTGCCTGGGCGGCGGCTGCGGTGGATGAGTTGGCCTCGATGCCAAATGTGCGGCTAATGCCGCGGACCTCCATTCTGGGCGCTTACGATCACGGGATTTTCAGCGCGGTTGAGAGCGTGTCCGACCATCTCGCCGTTCCGGCCGAGGGCAAACCGCGTCAGATTCTCTGGCGGATATATGCGAAGAAAAACCTGCTTTGCGCTGGCGCGATCGAACGCCCGATCGCATTTCCAAATAATGACCGCCCCGGCATTATGTTGGCCGGTGCGGTGCGAGCTTATGCCAACCGATGGGCCGCCGTTGCCGGAAGCAAAGTTGCTGTGTTTACCAACAACGATGACGGCTTGCGGACAGTTACAGATTTGCTGGCCAAAGGCATTGAAGTTGTTGCTGTGATCGACACGCGCGAGGACGGGCCTGTGGTATCGGGAGCCGAGCATTTCAGGGGTGCGCAGGTGATCAATACGAAGGGCCGGCTTGGGCTTAAAAGTATCACTGTGCGCCTGGCAAATGGCCAATCGCGCGTTATCGCCTGCGATATACTCGGTGTATCGGGCGGCTGGAATCCCAACGTTAGTATCAGTAGCCACCAGCGTGGCCGTCCGGACTGGAACGAGGATATTTCGGCTTTTGTACCCGGAAAGGATTTGCCTGATGGCATGAGCGTTGCCGGTGCTGCAAATGGTGTGTTTTCAACTGCTATGGCGATGAATTCTGGCGCGGCGGGCGCTGCAAAAGCGCTGGAACTGAAATCAGCGGCTATTGATCTTCCGGAGACCGAAGACGACCCCGTGAGCATAAAGCCTTTCTGGCATGTGAAGCACGCAAAGGGCCGCGCATGGTTGGATCAGCAAAATGATGTCACGGTCAAAGATGTGAAACTGGCGCATCAGGAGAACTTCCGTTCGGTCGAGCACCTGAAACGATACACAACACTGGGTATGGCGACGGATCAGGGCAAAACCGCCAATGTTAATGCGTTGGCTGTGATGGCGGAACTTTGCGACCAGTCTATACCCGAGACCGGCACAACCATTTTCCGCCCGCCTTATGTGCCGGTTGCGCTTGGCGCTTTGGCGGGGCGTTCCCGTGCCAAGGAATTCCATCCTTATCGCATGACACCCTCCCATAAGTGGGCCGAAGAGCAGGGGGCGGTATTTGTCGAAACCGGAAACTGGCTGCGGGCGCAATGGTTCCCGCAAAAGGGCGAGACCCACTGGCGGCAATCGGTTGATCGCGAGGTGCTGGCCACGCGTAGCTCGGTGGGGGTTTGTGATGTAACCACGCTCGGAAAAATTGATGTGCAAGGGACCGACGCCGCAACCTTCCTCAACAAAATCTATTGCAACGGGTTTGCCAAACTGCCGGTTGGCAAGGTACGCTATGGCCTCATGCTGCGCGAAGACGGCATGGCCATGGATGACGGCACAACCGCGCGGATGGCGGAAAACCATTTTGTGACAACCACAACCACCGCCAATGCCTTGAGCGTTTACCGGCACATGGAGTTTTGCCGCCAATGCCTGTGGCCCGATCTGGATGTTCAGTTGATCTCGACCACCGAAAGCTGGGCGCAATATGCCGT
>DFBP01000165.1:0-14658 GCA_002366685.1 Rhodobacterales bacterium UBA3077
GGAGAGTTTGAACTGGTTAATAGACAGGGTCACAATTGGAGGGAAAATTTCAAGAAATGCTAGCGAGCCTCAACATCGGGCAATACACTATGAAATGCACCAACTAACTCAGGAGCGCTATCATTTCGTAATGATCTATTTAGCCACTGCTTAAAGTCTTTTAGTCCGGTGTTTTTTAGATCTCTTGCCGCTAACGCAATAAGTCCCTTGTCGTCGTAGTTTGCTAACAATTCTACTAGATCCTGATTTTCGATAGCATTTTCGATACGACTTCGGACTTGTTGACCAATGGCATCAACATCAAGCTCAGCCGTCCTGAGTCGGTATTGTTCAGAAATTTCATCAACAGTTCTAGCCCCGCTAAGATCAATTTTCTTCAGCATGCGATCTATGCGGCGTCTACAGTATTGAGCAACAACCCTGTCGACTGCTCCAGGAGCTCCCACCGCTTCAAAAATATGTGTTTTTAGCGTCTCTAAAACAGCATCCAATTCAGCACCCTCATACCCATTTGTTTTTGCAATTTTCCGACTAATAATTGGTAATAGAACAAGGTTTTCAATTTCTGAAACAGGCAGGACAGAAACTCCTGCACTGGTTAGATTCTCAATATCACCTGCGCTATGATCATCCGCATCGACAATGCCTGAGCATGTAATCCGCGTAAGGTTATCATTGTTCCTCATCGTTGACACCGAATGAATAACTTCTTCACAAGAGCCTTTTGGGACTACCGTCCAGTCTGGAAAACAATAACGATAAATTGCTACATCGAGGCTTGTGCCAGTACCTTCGACAAACAGAATTGGTCTACGACTACCAAGAATCAGAGTTGTTATTTCCTCGCTAAAGCCCGTTTCCGCTGGAACCTTTTCGATGTTCCATGTTGGTGTAGGTTCAAACTTGTTTATTGCAAATTTCTGAGCTTCTCTTGACGCCGCAAATTCAAGATCATGAGTAATAAAAACAAAACCACAATCCGGACGTACAGCTTCAAGCTCATCCCATAATTTACTCATAATTGAGCGATGAACATGCAACTCTGGTTCATCAATAATTAGAAGTGAATCATCCTCAACCACAAGAGTTTGGCCTATCAGGTAGAAAATAGCTCGCTCTCCATCGCTCATGTCTGATGCTGGGTAAGAATTGGCAATGCCTTCTACAGAAACCACAATATCGTCACCAGAAATATCGAGCTGTCTAGTCGGTAATAACCTCTCCCAAATAGTCTGTAATATTTCAAATTTTGTAGGTTCAGCCAAATCGTTGTTTCCTGACCTGTTTCGCTGATGTGTTACCAACGAAACATTTGACTGTTCTGCAAATAGAACTTGAACCAAAAAATCAAAATCGTTCAAAAGACTTGTGGCACCTTTACTTTGCCATCTGCTGCCAGCTCTTTGTCGAACTCCCATGTGATCACCCTGTGATCCAAATCTTAGACCAGTCCTAGCGTCACGCTCACTAATTTTTGCGACTGCAGGATTTAGAGACAAAGCCCGGTGCGCAGAGATTCTGTGTGCAGTATCTTGCAGAGAATTTTCAATATGGACAGATAATCTGGTCTTACCTCCACCATTGGCACCCACAAAAATAGCAGAGGTCCCTGGTTCAACGGCAACTTCGAGAGCGCCATCTGAATTTGGGATGTTGAATGTAAAAGCCATAAATATTTCCGTGAAATTAAGTTCAAGTTTAGATTAATGACCTAACAGTATCATCTAGCATAATCAGGTCAATCTATCGAACCATCCGGCACCCAAACCAGACACTTCTCGAACCGAAACAACCCAATCTAATCAACAAATTTAAAATACTTTAGATTGAACTCGAACTAAAAACCACCGCTTATACAAGCGGTGGTTTTAGTTCTAGACGATGCGCCTGAGTGATGTGGACCACAACAGGACACTTCTCGAACTTTTTCTCAAAAAATAGAAATGCAGATGGAAGACATTGTGGCCAACTCAAAGTCAAAAAGAGTGCGACAAATTATCACAAATTTAGCCTGAGCCCTTAAATTAATCTTGCCAAAGCTGATAAATTGTTCGGCGTCGCTTGAATGCTTCCGGCCCACCCTCCATTATGCTTACAATTCGTTCCTGGCAGTCTTTGGCATCAATACCTTCGCAAATGGTTGCCATCGTACCATCATTTTCAGCGCACGAAACAATCATTTCAGCATCGCCAAGCACAGGGAAATTGGCATTATGTGTTGCAAGTAAAAATTGTTTATTTGGTTTTTGCTTTTGAATTAGTTTTACGACGTCTTCGTAAACCGTTTGATTATCTAGGTCGTCTTCTGGTTGATCCACAATAAGTACGTCTTTCTCCATCTGAGCTAGTACAAACAATATCATCGCTGACGCTCGTTGCCCTAACGAATGTGATTTTAAAGGCTTACCCTGATAAACAATTTCGTATTCATTTAAGACCTGAAAAGTTAGAAATGTATCAAGATTTTTTATAAACAAGTCCTTGAAAACTTCGGCCTTAGCTTTAAATAGCTTTGCCGCTTCGTTGACATCTAGGTATACCTCTGAAAAATCGACATACTTTTCGGCTAGGGCTTCAAGCTGCTTAGTTGTAAGCCCACTCCCTGCAAACACGTCTTTGGCATGAGAAATAAAGCTTTGGCGATTTTCTTTAAACGAAACTTTGACTACTAGAGCATCCTGGCTTTCGTTGATCGTTTTCAGTAGTTTTTCTGTTTCTTGGAACTCTGAGAGCCACGCGGTGCTCATTTGATCAATTTTTTCGTTGAGTTCTTTTGACTTGCTTGTCTGTTTTCCAACTTTTCTCGTTAAAGTAGTAATATCTTTATCTAATTGTGACTTACTCTCGGCCACGTCTAGGTACTCATCGAGATCAATAGTTTCGACGCCTTTCTTTCGAAGTTCTGCACTTAGTTCTTTTTTTGCATCCGCAAATTTTGTTTCTTTTTTTTGTTTTGCCGTTTCAAAGTCAGTTTCAATTTTGCTAATTTTGTTCAGAATACTGCTCGCATTAGTGGTAATATTTTTTACAGTATTAACTTCTTTTCGAAGTGCTGTGACTTGTGTCTTTAAGCGCTTAAATATGGCCTTTTGTATGTCAGTTTCATATTCTCCATCGAAAATTTCATGATCATCAAATTCATTGACCACTTCATCAAGGCGGGCCTTTAGGTCATCGGCAATCTCCGAGACCAAGGCAATGTGTTCACTGTTTTCATTATACGACTTTTGTTCTTCCAACTTCTTTTCAATGTTATATTTTTTGAACTGATCGAGACGAAAAACTAGGTCGTTTCTCTGCTGTTCCTTCTCGGCGAGTGTTTCTGCATCAGCTGAAACACTCGCTAGTTCACGAACCTTTTTTTCAACTGCAGTAGAGGAGTTTTGAATGTCGAGACGTTGTTTTTCCAAATCTGGCCCGATTAACTTATCCACCAAATCTTTTCCAAATCCATTACCTGAAGCAGCAAGGTCTTTTTGCCCAAAGTATAATGGCGCTCGCAAAAGCGTACTATTCACTGAAACGTCAGGTTGGACTACGCTTTTAAGTCTTACAATAGGGGCATGCTTCCAAGTACGGGAAACTTCGTAAGTCGTCCCGTGTGTATCGCAAATTTCAACAACGGCCGTGCCACCACTCTCCATAATATGTGGTATTAGATTTTTTTTATAATCAAGATCTTCGGGCTGATCGCCGCGAGGTATCTCTAGTGTATAACGTAGACATTCAAGAATCGCTGATTTCCCACTCCCGCGAACACCAATTAGACAATTTAAATTTGGAGAAAACGAAACTTTTTGGCCATCAAGCAACCCACCGCTGAAACTAATCGACTTTATCCAAGAATGATCGTTCTTAGGGGCTGTAAAACGCACTCGCTGTTGCGCGTCAACCAATGCAAACTTGACTGCTTCAAAAGATAACGCACCCAACTTCAAGAATGAGCTTTGAGTTCCTTTACCTATGTCCTGGATTTTCTTTGGATCACTACCCTCAACTTCAGCCGGATAGTTTCCTTCCCACCAATTCTTGACACTAACACGGCAAGCCTTTCCCGACTTCTCATGCGTTCGAACTTTTTGAAAACCAAGACACCGTTCTTGAATAATTGGTAATTTGCTAAGCTCTTTTATCCTGCCGCCACTAAACTCTGTCCACAGACCACTCCTTTGTTCAACGTGTGCAAATACAACGAAATAGTCTTTGTTTGTTTTCTCTAAGTGACCAAGCACAGTAATAAGATTGTCGTTTGTTCTGCCATTTTCATTTTCAAACTGTGTCGGGCCCTTTCCTGAAAAGGCAGTGCTGATGAATGGGTTTATTAGATCGATACCATTTTTGATCCAGTCATCTCCAAAAACAATCAAACAGTGTATTCCGTTCGAGCCGTCGTTAACTGAAAGCTCCACCCCTGGAAGTAAAGAAATACCGAGCTTTCGCGAGGCTCTGCGGAGGCTCTTAAATTCTTCAAAATCAAATTTATTGTGATTTGTCACTACACCGAGCTTAATACACTCTTTCTGCAGTTTTTCGGTGTACTCTTTGACGAACTCTTCAGGACGCTCGCCAAATTTGAATTCCTTGTCAGCCTTTGTGTGAAGATGAAAATCTACACGTACCCATTCACTTCCATTTTCAAACACGTTGCAATCCTTCGACATCATATGAATATTAGTTATTTGAGCGTTTTTTTATCTGTTTGCTCCAAGCCGCTACCTTTGCAGCTTTTTCTATATTGGCGGCATATGTCACAATTATGAGGTTGTTATCCAAGCATTTGAATTTAAAGACAGCTAGGCGCTCACTTGCTAAAAATTTGTTTCCACCAATGATTGTATATGCTTGTCGATATAAATCAATCACTAGGAATTTATTCATACAATTATCCTCCAATTAATTAACCAACATAACTGCTCCACTGTGACATTAGTTCGCGACGTTTTTCCAGCCGATCTGATCGCTGGTAAGCCCCTATGATCCCCTTATCTACTTTGTGCCCTAGAGCTGTTTCTTTGACCTCAAAAGGTGTGTCAGTTTGCTCCTCCACCCAAGTTCGAAACGTTGCCCGAAAGCCGTGTGGGCGCGCTTCATAGCCTTCTCTTTCCATAAAGCGGGACATGGTGGCGTCAGACATGGGTTTACCCCGAGGCGAAGGAAAGATAAGTCCCTGGCTATTATCTGATCTGGCAATTTCCAGGATATTCTGAGCCTCGTTGCAGAGCGGTATTCGGTGTTCTGCACCTGTTTTTATTCGCGCAGCCGGTATTGTCCAAATATCGCCCGAAACCTCATCAAAGCTAGCAAAACGGACCTCGCTTGTCCGGGCTGCCGTCAGTATGAGAAAGCGCAATGCTAGGCACGATAAGTACGGCTTACCGCATAGCCACTTATAGAACGCTGGCAATTCTTGATATGGCAAGGATGGCACATGTTTAACTGTGTGCCGTTGCTTTCCCAACAGTGCCCGAGCTTTGAGCGTTGCTTGAATATCTACGTCTATGCCGAGAGCAGCCGCGTGTTGTAATGTCAGGTTAAGGCGATTCATTGCTTTCCGCGCGGTATCCGCTTTTGTGTGCCAAATTGGTTCAAGAACCTTTTTAAGTACGTGTTGATCTAGTTCATCAACGGGAAGGTCGCCAATTTTAGGCAACACATGAATTGAAAGCGGAGATAGCCAACGGCCAGCTTTTCCTTCTCCCTTTAGCTCCGCTTGCCGCGCCTCAAAGCAACCGTTAACCGCATCAGAAACCGTCAAGCATGAAACTTGGAATTTTTGTTTAGCCTTTTCCTGTATTGGATCGAGCCCCAGACGTAATACCCGTCTTGCTTCCTTTGCTGCTTCACGTGCTTCAGAAATTGAAACATCTGGCCATCGACCCAAACCCATTTCACGGCGCTTACCAGCTATAGAAAGCCGCAATATCCACTTTCCAGCCATTTTGTTTCTCTTGATAAGCCAAAGACCTTGCCCATCAGCGTACTTGCCCTCGGGGAGGTTTTTGGCTTTCATCTGATTTAGTGTGTTATATAACATCAGCCCACCCTTTTCAGCCCCCTCTTTGGCCCACCCTTTTACATGAGAAGCTATGTTCACCTAAGAAAACCGACAAAAACGTCGTCTCACATATTATTGATATATAACATATAATTAGTTTAACTATGTTCCGCTAGGAAAATCTTTTTTGGTGCCGCCCCCGGGCACCATTTGCACTCAAAGTTGAGACCGACAAGCTTATGCCCCCGCGTGAAACCTCCATTTCCATTTTGTAATTTTTTCCAAATTTTTATATAGCTGTGACGATATGGCATCGTATAGGCACCGGTATTCGGTTAAGCTAATACCCGTGTTGAGACTCGCTTTGGCAATATCGCTTAGACGCAAGGACTTTCCGAATGGATAATTCCGAATACCTTTTGGACGTTTTGGTATTTCTGATTGCCGCCGTGCTAATTGTGCCGCTTTTCCAACGATTTCGCTCCAGTCCGATATTGGGCTATCTGGCAGCGGGGATATTTATCGGCCCCCACGGGTTTGCGATTGTCGCCGATACCGAGGCGACCCATACACTGGCCGAGTTTGGCGTTGTGTTTTTGCTGTTTATGATTGGGCTTGAGCTTTCGTTCGGGCGTCTAAAATCGCTCGGAAACCGGGTTTTCGGGCTCGGGTCCTTTCAGGTCGGCATTACCAGCCTTATTATCGGTTTCACAACCTGGTATTTGGGTTATGGCTTGATAGTAGCGGCGATTATCGGAACCGGCCTCGCCCTTTCTTCCACGGCTTTTGTATTGCAATTGCTGTCGGAACGCGGTGAGCGCGCTACCCCCTTTGGCCTCACCACCTTTTCAATCCTGCTCTTGCAAGACTTTGCCGTTGTCCCCCTTTTGGTGTTTGTCACTTTACTCGGAACCGACGGCGCGTCCTTTCTTGAGGCTTTTGGCCTTGCCGTGCTCAAAGGCGGTGCCGCGCTCGTGGCGGTTATTCTGTTTGGTCGATATTTACTCAAGCCGATTTACCGGTGGATCGCTGCTATGCGTAATCCCGAGCTATTTGTTTCCACCACGCTGTTGATGATACTCGGTACGGGTTGGATAATGTCGATTGCAGGGTTGTCGATGGAACTCGGCGCTTTGCTGGCGGGGTTGCTATTAGCCGAAACCGAATTCAGACACCAGATTGAAGCCGATATCAAACCGTTTCGCGGCATCCTTCTGGGCTTGTTTTTCATGACGATTGGAATGTCGATAGACTTGGCTTTGATCTTTGATCAACTCGGTTTGGTTGCGCTGATTGTGGTTAGCTTGATGTTCGGTAAAACAATAATAATCTCAGCCCTTTGCCGCATTGTCGGCCTGCCCGTCGATACATCCCTGCGAACCGGTTTCGCGTTGTCTCAGGGCGGCGAATTCGGGTTTGTTTTGTTTGGCGCGGCTTTGGCGCTCGAACTTATACCTGCCGATGTTGCGCAAGTTCTGATGGCGGTTATAACCTTGAGCATGGTGGCCACCCCGGCCATGTTTTACCTTGGAAAACAGGTTGCCTGCTGGCACGAAGGCCGGAGCGAACAGAGTTACGAGACCATCGATCCGAACGTGGAAGACCTCAAAAATTACATATTGATTGCAGGGTTTGGCCGGGTTGGGCAAACGGTGGCCAAAGTTCTTTCAGACGCCGGGCTTTCCTACGTTGCGCTGGACCTCGACCAAACGCGGGTCACAAAATGCCGGGCCAAGGGAATGTCTGTCTATTACGGAGATGCCGACCAAATTCATGTGCTTGAAGCGGCTGGCGCGCAAAAAGCAAAAACGGCAATCATCACGCTGGACAAACCCAAGGCCGCGAGTCGAGTCGTATTGGCGCTGCACACAAACTTCCCGGACCTTCCAATATATGTGCGCGCACGGGATCGCCGCCATATGGCGCGCCTTGAAAAAGCAGGGGCCACGGCTGTTGTCTCTGAAGCAGCTGAATCCAGCCTTCAACTCGGAAGCATAGTTTTGTCTTCCCTTGATGTGAGCGCAGATGAAATCTCGAGCGTTATTCAGACCTATCGGGAAGAAGACTATAAACGCTTGGAAGATATCGTGAGCGGCAGCGCTCGTGAAGAATAGATTAAGAACAGATATCCCCGACAAAACAATTGGATCCGAATTTTCAGCCTTTCTGCAGCCCTTGTAAGGCCAGACCGCAAACCTGCGGCAAACAAAGCACTTAACTTTAGCGTAAAACTAATATACAGTTTTTTGAATATTTGGAAGTTTCGCCACTTGGTGGCCGACAATACAGTGTATTTCGCGCGCGAATGTTGAGTTTTCTTGATCCGTCCGCCTAAATAGGGAGAGTCGAATGTATCGACGCGTCAATAGTGGCCGGTTCATCGGACTCACGACCTTACTGATTGTGATCGTTATGGCGGTTTTCACTTGGGTGATGTACGGCATGGCCAAGCGGGTGTTTGTTATGACCGATGTAATGCTTGAGCTAAATGAAAGCATTACCAAGATGGCCGGAAACATGGACAGCATGACAAACAGTGTATCCGGCATGAGCGTTGATATGTCTGCCATGGCCACCGATATTCACTCGATGAGTGGCCACATCAACTCGATGGACGTTACCATCTCCGGCATGACGGGTGACATCTCGGTAATGGCTGACAACTTCCCTATCATGAACGAAACGATGATGAACATGTCCAACTCGGTTGGCAAAATGTCCTATGATATCGGTTTGGCGGCTTATGCGTTTTCGCAACCTATGTCTTACATGTGGGGGAATGTTCTGCCCTTCTAGCCGGGTTCGGATCGGAATGGGGCGATTTGCCATGTATTTATATTCATATCTATCTATATGGTCGATTTTATGATAGTGAACGCGAAATGGCCGTTAAGAATAGAATTGCGAATACATGTGGCTGTATTAGAATTTGGGAAGAAAACCGGACAGATTATTAAAAGTAAGGCGAGAGAGATGCGAGGGATTGTTAGGTTTTTGGCGCTTATTAGTGCAGCAACTGCTGTAGCACCAACTGTTGGCGCGCAAGATAGCAGCCCGAATCGCCAATTTGAGACCGCAGTGGTCAGCACTTCCCAGATCGGGGGGAGCGCAACTGTTGGCGGTACTGTCATTCCCTTCAAAGAAGTTACCATCAGCGCACAGATCTCGGGCGCCGTGATGGCAATGGCAGGGTTGGAAGGCCAGCACGTTGCTGAAGGCGAGATTCTTACAACCATTGATGATGCAGACATCGTCGCGCAGCGCAACGCAGCGCTTGCCCGCGTTTATCAAGCGCAGGCGGCTCTCCAAAACGCCCAAATGCAATATACCCGCGAGCTCTACTCGCCCCGCTCTAATTCGATCTCTACCATGCCGGGCATGGGTGCCCCCAGCATGTTTGACCAGTTCTTTACCCGGGGCTTCTCTGATATGATGGGCCAGTCGGATTCCGCACTTGAGCGGCAAGCTGATCTTTATGCCCAGACTTCTGGCGTGGATCAGGCGCAAAGCGGGCTCATGCAGGCGCAGGCCATGGTTGAAGCGCTAGACGTGCAACTTCGCGATGCTTCCCAATTGGCGCCGTTTGATGGCGTGATCATCCAGCGAATGGTTGAAGTCGGTGACACCGTACAGCCGGGAATGCCGCTCATGCGGTTTGCCTATACTGATTACTTGCGCGTCGAGGCCGAAGTTCCCGTGCGTTTGGCCGCTGGCCTCTCTGAAGGGGTAATTGTCCCTGCCCGGCTTGATATTGGTGGTGGCGAAATCGAAGCGCGTGTTGCCCAGATATTCCCGATCGCAGATCAGCAACGCCATACCGTTAAAATCAAGTTTGACCTGCCCTACGGCACGCCGGGTGGCCCGGGTATGTATGTCGAGGTCACTGTGCCCGACATGTCAGTTCCCTTGCAGGAACAAGCGGCAGTGCCAACCGCTGCCCTAGTATGGCGCGGATCCCTTCCTTCCGTTTTTGTGCTGGAAAATGGCGCGCCATCTTTGCGCCTCGTGCGCGTCGGCTACCCTGTCGGAGAAGATCGCATTTCGGTGGTCTCCGGCTTGAGCGGGGGTGAAACTGTCATCCTCGACCCTCCTGCCACAATGGTTTCAGGTGGCAATTAAAGCATAGATTGGGAGGGCTAAATAATGAGTATGAATCTATGACTGATACGCCACAATCAACTTTTTCGAGCAAACTCGGCCTAGCCGGTGCGCTGGCGAAAGGGTTCATCGTTTCTCCCCTGTCGCCGCTCCTTCTTGTCGCCTGTCTTGGCCTTGGGCTGATGGGGCTTGTTTCAACACCGCGGCAGGAAGACCCGCAGATTTCTGTGCCGATGGTGGACATATTCTTTAGCTATCCCGGCGCATCGGCCGTTCAGGTTGCCTCTCTGGCAACCGACCCGCTTGAACGAATGCTCTCGGAAATTCCGGGGGTAAAGCACGTCTACTCAGCCTCCGAGCGCGGTGGCGCAATGGTTACTGTGCAATTCGAAGTAGGTGAAGAACTCGGCCCATCCCTTATAAAGCTCAACGACAAAATCCAGTCAAACCTGGATCGAATCCCGCCCGGAGTCTCTCAGCCACTCATAAAGCCAAAAGGCGTGGATGATGTGCCGATCGTGACCCTGACAATGTGGTCTCATGATGTAGACGACGCTGCGCTACGATCCCTGGGCCTTGATGTTGTCCAATATGTCAAACAATCGGACGATACGTCACAAACATTTATTGTCGGCGGCCGACAAAATGCGATTAGAGTTGAAGTATTTCCGGAGCGTCTGGCGGGTTTCGGCATCGGTCTGGATGAGTTGGCGCAAACAATTCGCGACGCCAACTCGGCCCGCGGGGTCGGGAACATAGAATCGGGTGATACCAGCTTTATGCTCTACACAGGTTCTTTTTTGCAAACAAAACAGGACATTGAAAACCTGATGGTCGGTGTGGCTGGCGGTTCGCCCACCTATATTCGTGATGTCGCGCTGGTGACCGAAGGCACGGATGATGCCCACGATATTGTATCTTATTACACGGGGCCTGCCTATGAGGACCTGAACAGCTCCGAAGACCGTGCGCCGAACGGGGCTGCGGCTGTCACCATCGCTTTTGCCAAGAAAAAAGGCTCAAACGGTGTGGGTGTGGCCGATGAAATTCTCGCAATGGTCGAGCATTTGAAGGGCACGTTGATCCCCGATAATGTGAACGTCGAGGTTACGCGTAACTACGGCGAAACCGCAAACGAGAAGGTCAACGAGTTGATCTTGAAGCTGTTTATTGTGACCGCAGCCGTAACGCTGCTGATCTGGCTCAGCCTCGGCGTGCGCGCGGCAATTGTGGTGCTGGTTGTTATCCCTGTCGTAATTCTGATGACCGTTTTCGCCGCCTGGCTGCTCGGATTCACCATCGACCGCGTTAGCCTTTTTGCGCTTATTTTCTCGATCGGAATTCTGGTTGATGACGCAATTGTGGTAGTCGAAAACATATACCGCCGCTGGCTCGAAATTGGCGAATGCTCAGAAGATTGCTCTATCGACGCGGTGCGTGAAGTTGGTAACCCAACCATTTTGGCCACCTTTACCGTGATTGCAGCTTTGCTGCCGATGGGTTTTGTTTCCGGCATGATGGGCCCCTATATGGCCCCGATTCCGGCGCTTGGTTCTGTGGCTATGTTGTTCTCGCTGTTTGCCGCGTTTATTTTTACGCCGTGGTTGGCGCAGCGTATCAAGCCGACCATCAAGGGGCTGGTCAAAGCGCAGGCCAGTGAGCACAAACAGGCCGCGTGGTTGCACGGGTTCTTCAAGAAGCTTCTGACACCTCTGATCAAAAACCGCCTCGTGGGCTGGCTTTTTGCGGCCGGTCTGATTGTTGTTTTCGTTCTCAGTTTGCTTCTTTTTTACACCACTCACGTGACCGTAAAAATGCTGCCAAACGACAACAAACCGGAGTTTAACGTTACCATTAACATGCCCGACGGCACAGCCCTTCCGGTAACGGCCAACGTGGTTGGCCAAATCGCGCAGGAGCTGCTCGACATCCCCGAAGTCACAGCTTTGCAAACTTACGCCGGTACCGCCTCCCCGTTTAACTTTAACGGTTTGGTACGCCATACCTATTTGCGCAACGAAAGCTGGATGGGAGACATTCAAGTTCAGCTCCAGCATAAAGCCCACCGCGAGCGGGTTTCCAAAACCATTGCGGCCGCCGCGCGTGAAAGGCTACAACCTCTGGCCGAGCGGCTCGGCGCCCGAATTGAGGTCATCGAAATGCCGCCCGGGCCGCCGGTGCTGCAAACGATGGTTGCCGAAATTTACGGGCCAGACCCTGAAACAAGGCGTGAAGTTGCCCGTGCAATTGAAGCCATGTTTAACGAAGCCGAAACCATCACGGATGCCGATAGCTATCTTCAGGAGCCCTATGAAACATGGCGCTTTGTGATCAATCGCGAAAAAGCCTCGCGCCGCGGGGTTTCTGTGGAAACCATTAACAGGCAGCTTGAAATGGCCATGGGCGGCTTCAAGCTCGGCGATACAAAAATGGAGCGGTCGCTTGAGCCGCGATTCATCATATTGCAAATGCCGCTTGCCCTGCGCAGCGAGTTCGGCCGCCTTGGTCAGCTTCCGATTCCGACCGCTACAGGCACGATGATCCCACTCACAGAGCTTGGACGATTTGAACCCTTCCAGATGGATGAACCGGTTTATCACAAAAATCTGCGCGCGGTTGAATATGTAACCGGTGAAGTTACAGGCCGCCTGGGAGCGCCGATTTACGGCATTTTTGAGGTCGAGGCCTTGCTCGATGAATATGTCGCGCCGGACGGTGTGCGCGTTGAAACCAACTATTTTTCCCCGCCGGAAAACAGCCTGCAATCGTCATTGGAATGGGCCGGGGAATGGACAGTGACCTATGAGACCTTCCGCGATATGGGTATCGCTTTTGCCGTGGCGCTCATCCTAATCTATATCCTTGTTGTCTGGGAATTTGGCAACTTCACTATGCCTGCCATTGTTATGGCCCCCATTCCGCTTACGCTGGTAGGAATTGTGCCTGGCCACTGGATACTTGGCGCATCCTTTACCGCCACCTCGATGATCGGATTCATCGCACTTGCGGGTATTATCGTGCGCAACTCGATTTTGCTGGTCGATTTCTCCCGCTCGGCGGTTGAGCGCGGTGTGCCGGTGGTTGACGCGGTGATTTCGGCCTGTGCCACCCGCTCGCGCCCGATCATCATTACGGCACTTGCCCTCGTTGTTGGCTCTTCGGTAATTCTGTCAGACCCAATTTTCCAAGGCATGGCGATTTCGTTAATGTTTGGTGGCGCGGTTTCAACGGTCCTGACTCTGGTCGTCATTCCGCTTGGTTGTGTGAGCTTCCGCAAGGCGCTTTGCGAAACCTGTGACATGCCCGAGGACGAAGAAAAAATTGCGTCACCTATAACCGACCGCCACAAAAGTGGTTCGTTCTGGCGCGGTCTATTGGCCTTCACAGATTTTATCTGGCTTATCATTCTGACCATCGGACTGCTGATAATTACATTTTTCAAGAAAATCATAAGCGTGATTTCAGGATGGATAGGCGGTGGCGGTGGCTCTGCCGCGCCCCCTCCCCCTACAGCGCCTCGACCAACACCTACGCCAGCCGCCAATGTAGAGCCTTCGGTTCAATCCGAGCCGAAGGAAGGCCCACCGGCTAAAGCCGAGGAAAAGCCGAAACCAAAGGCCCGAAAGCCAAAAGAGAAAGCGCCCGCCAAAGCAAAAGCACCAACTAAAGCCAAAGCAAAGCCAGCGGCGAAGAAAAAGCCATCGGTCGCGGTCAATGCACCTGCAAAGGATCCAAGCAAGGCTAAATCACCTGCTAAAGCAAAGGCACCAACCGCTGCACCCACTTCTACTCCCAAAAAACCGAAGTCACCTTCAGGTCGTCGCGGTATCCGGCTTAAACCTCCTAGCAATTCGTAACCCCGAAACAGGAGGTTCGCTATGTTTGAAAAACTGGCATTGGTTGCCACCCTTTTTGTCGCTCCATTTGCGGCAACGGCACAATATAATTCGGCGCCGGCCTATACATTCGGTGGTAGCGGGCCGAGCGGGTTTCCCGGTCTTTTTGGTGGTTATCCGGGGGCCTACCCAAACACATTCCAAAACCAGTTTTTGACGATGCCTTTTCCTCAATACGGCTATACGCAACCCGCTCAAACCAACAATCCGGTCCCTGCACCTCAGTTTTACACCTCGCCAACTCCTCAGTGGGGATATACAGCGCCCGCTGTTGCGCCGACAACTCAACAAGCGCAGACCTATGGGCAAACCAATCAGCCCCAAACTCAAAACCGTGCGCGTTATATCGATGAAATTCCGCCGAGTTCAATGAACCAGTCAGCCCCCCAAGCCAGTTACGGGGTCCCCGGAAACCCCTATGCACAGCCAAACTATGCCAACGGTGTCACCGCTCCCCATCCCTCGCCGCCTCGTTGGGTCCCGCTAAACGGTTTGCCAACTTTTCAAAACTTTGCACCGCGTGCGAATAATAACTGGTCGATGGCCCCGTTTTTTCAAAACAACCCGAGTTATGCGCCTCCGGCAACGGACACCCCGCAGCGCTGGCCAACGCAATAGCATTATTGCCCTTCAGGAAAATCCGTTTTTGCAGGCGCTCTAACCTCGTTT
>DFBP01000165.1:14694-17690 GCA_002366685.1 Rhodobacterales bacterium UBA3077
CCCACAAGAATGCATACCAAAACCTTTGCATTTAGCGCACTTTATCAGCCACTTTGCCCAAGTATTTCTGCAATCAAGTCTGATTCAAACTCCGAAGAATCAAATATTCAGTCAACTATAGTAAGTAAAAATGGGTTTTTCAGGAATCTATACCTCGCGGCAATTTGTCCACTTCATACTTGCAAGATTTTGCATATATTAATTTACATTCGAATACTGGTGAATATGACAAATAGTCAAGTCACCCATATTTAGATAAGTTTGGCCAAGCCACAAATTGGCAATGGTTTTGGAGGCGGTTATCTATTCTATTGTTTTGGCTTCGGTCAGCGCATGTTTTGATAACCAAAGAAGAATAGGCCGCGTATCGCGGCAAGACTAAGAAGTTTCTGGCAGTTGTCCCGGTGCCCGAGCTTCCTTTCAACAGGGACAACGCTGGAGGATACTATGCGTAAAATTCTTATTTCTGCCGCTATCGTAGCTGGTTTGGGCGCTGTTGCCGCAACTGAAGCTTCTGCTCAATACTACGGTAACCCAGGTTACGGTTACAACAACAACTGGGGCCCATTTGGTGGCAACAACAACGGTTGGGCGCCTTGGGGCAACAACAACGGCTGGGGTGGCAACAACTGGACACCTTGGGGCGGCAACAACAACAACGGTTGGGGCGGCAACAACAACTGGGGTCCTTTCAACGGCAACTCCAACGGTAACGGCACTGGCAATTTCACAATGGGCTTCACTGGCTCCGCTGAAGGCCAAGGCGCTGGCGAAGGTCGCGGCGAAGGTCAAGGTTCTGGTTACGGCAATGCCTATGGCAACAACGGCACCGGCATCTTCATGGGCCCTAACGGCCAGCTGATGATGATGGGTCCAAATGGTCCTTACCCTATCGTTGTTACTCCAATGGAAGCACCTGCTGAAGCACCAGCAGCGCCTGCCGCTTCCGAGTAATCGCACTATTGATCCGCTCCCTGTCTTCAGGGGGCGGATTTTTTGGAGTCTTAACAACCGGAGCACTGCCGACATGCAAATTCGTCCGCTTATCGCTCTGATTGTCTCCATCGGCCTGACCGCCGCGCCCGCGCTGGCTCAAGGCACGCACACTCCCTCTTTTTCTGCCACAACCGTTCAAACCACGCCCGATCAACCGGATCGAGCAGGCAAAATCACAAAGTCCGGCCCTTATATGCGGCTGGAGTTTGACCAGAACGGTCAGCAGGTTATCCAAATTCTGCGGCCCACCGAAGGGGTCACTCTAGTCCTCTTCCCTCAAAATCATACTTACATTCAGCAAACCGGACCGGTGCAGCCCGAAGAGTTTGCCGATAGCTATGCTCCGCCCTGCCCCACACAAGCCGAGGAATCCGGCCTGCAATGCACCCGAATGGGCATTGACGTTGTGAATGGCATTCCTGTTGAGCGCTGGCATATCGGTGCCGCCAGCGAAAGCAGTCAAATGCTGATCTTGTGGGACCCGAAACGCAAACGCGCCCTGCGTCAGGAAATGTCGGACGGCACATTGGTGCAGATGACGTTCCTTGAAATGCAGGAAATCGAGGGGCGCGAGGCCGAGCATTGGGTGACCGAATTTTCTCGTCAGGGCGACGCAACGCTCCGCAACGAGTGGTGGTTCGACCCCGAACTAAAGCTGGTTTTACGCGAGACCCTCCCTGGCGGTATTCGCCGCTATCTCACAAACATTGTGGTCGGGCCTGTTGACCCCGGCCAGTTTGAGGTGCCAGATGGCTGGCTGCGTGTTGAAACGCCCAATCCGATCCTACAGGAGTAGTCCATGCTGACCCTTTTCGCGAATTTCAAAGGTGGAACCGGCAAAAGCACGGTTGTTTTCAACATGGCGATGTGGCGAATGGCACAGGGCCATAAGGTAACTGTCTGTGACCTTGACCCTCAGCGCACCGTGTCTGACGTTGCCGAAATACGCGACGAAGATGAAATCGATCCCGCGCTCAGCGTTGTACATGAACTCCCTGAAAAGGGCAAAGCCCGTGGCGACTGGTTAATTGATGTCGGGACCTCGAACATGGGAGCTGTTGGGGATGCCATTCGCGCCTGCTCACAAATTGTAATCCCCGTCACCCCGTCTCAGGCTGATATCTGGGCCACACAGCGGTTTCTGGACATCGTCAAAGAAGAGCGGGGGCGCGCCCGCATGCCAACGATCCGCGCTTTTATCAACCGCGCAGACCCGCACCCGCGCTCTCGCGAAAACGCTGAAACTTTCGAAGCCCTCGAAATGCTGGGCACCTTAAAGCCGCTCAATTCCAAGCTGGTACAACGCCTCGCTTTCCGGCGGTCCTTTTCCGAAGGCCTTGCCGTATTTGAGATGGAACCTACAAGCAAAGCCGCCGAAGAGCTGGACCAACTTGCCAATGAAATATACGGGTCTTAGCGCCCCGGCCCGACAGGAGAGAAGATATGATGATGCCTTTTGTACGCCTTTTGGCGATCTATGCCCTTGTTGGTGCCGCAATTTTTGCCTTTCTCAAGCGCGATGAAATCATGGAGCATTACACCGCGCCCAACGCCGAGGCTGAAGTCTTAAGCGGCGAGCTGCACGCCCCAGAATCAGATCCGGCATCGGGTTCTGCGCCAGCAGATTCTCAGCCTGCGGTAACAGAAGCCCAAAGCGCTCCGGAAGCCACCCTCCAAAACCAGCCGACTCCAAACCAATTTCGCCGTGGCCCTGCGGCGTTTGGATCAGAAATCACCCCCCAGTATTTTGGTCAAAATGCCTCCAACCGCGCTGCAACGCCAACCGAGCCAGCGCCACAAAGCTCAAGCGATCTGGTGCCGCGCTGGACCCAAGCGCGCCAAGTCTTCAGCCAAGGCTCGATCACCCAAGCCGCTGCCCTCTATGAAGCGCTGACCCGTGATTTTCCCAACAACCCCGACCTACACGGCGAGGCTGGTAACCTTTATTATAATCTTGGCCAATTTGCGGATGCCTCAACCCATTTTTTAAGGGTTGGTGA
>DFBP01000165.1:17767-22341 GCA_002366685.1 Rhodobacterales bacterium UBA3077
TAATTCGCTTGTTTTGCGGAATTTTAGTGTAAAAACCGGCTGTACTGGCTAGACTGGCGCAAACGATATCAACAGGGAATCCGCATGAGCCATTTTCTCAAAAAGCGGCTGGCCAGCCTCGAAAACCACCTGACCCAAGAAAACCCGGCCCTGCTGGAGGTTTTGCCCACTTATTACAAGATGGATAAAATGCTCTACCGCATCGGCTTGCTGGATAAAGAAAGCTCGCTGGCCTCGCGCATTTCATGGTGGCCTCTTATTTCGGTGCTCGGCACGTTTTCCTCGGGAAAATCGACCTTTATCAACGATTATATCGGTGAGGATATCCAAGATACCGGCAACCAAGCCGTAGACGATAAATTCACCGTGGTCAGCTACCGCGCCGGTTCCACCAAAAACCAAACGCTCCCCGGCTCCGCGCTGGATGCCGACCCCCGCTTTCCGTTTTTCCGAATTTCGCGTGAAATCGAAAAGGTCGCCAAAGGCGAAGGCAAGCGGATTGAAAGCTACTTGCAACTCCGCACCGCCAATTCCGAGAAGATCAAGAACCGGATTCTAATTGATTCCCCGGGTTTTGACGCCGACGACCAGCGCACCTCAACCCTGCGCATCACGGACCACATTCTGGACCTTTCAGACCTTGTGCTTGTGTTCTTTGATGCCCGCCACCCCGAGCCCGGCGCCATGCAAGACACACTTGAGCATCTTGTATCCCGCACCGTAGCTCGCACAGATGCTTCCAAATTCTTTTATGTTCTCAACCAGATAGACACTTCGGCTAAAGAGGATAATCCGGAAGCCGTGGTCGGTGCCTGGCAGCGCGCCATCGCGCAAGCCGGTCTAACGGCGGGCCGGTTCTTTACCATCTACAACGAGGCCGCCTCTGTCCCGATCGAAGATCCGGCCCTTCGGGCCCGCTTCCAGTCCAAGCGCGATGCCGACCTCAAAGAAATCCACGAACGAATGGACGAGATCGAGGTGCAGCGCAATTACCGGATCGTCAGCGTGCTGGAAACGGTTGCCAATGAGTTGGAGGACGACATCATCCCGCAGCTTCGCAAAGCCAAAGCCAAGTGGCGGCGCAATGTGTTGATAGGTGACGGTGTGGCGCTTGGGCTGGTGGCTGCCGCTGGAATCGGGCTCTGCACCACCTTTAACTGGTGGCCATCATCAGAGGTCTTTTCTACTTCGTGGGTCCGGCAAAACTGGCTTGATGTTGCGGGCGTTGCGGTTGGCATCGCCATCCTTGCGCTCGCCTTTCACTTCTGGCTTCGTGGCAACATGTCCCGCCGCATTGCCCGCAAGCTCACCCCCAAATACGGGCAGTTAGAGCTCAACCTTCGTGCCGCTTTCTTGAAATCCTCGAACTGGATGCACTCGCCTTTCACCCCTGAACCTGCGGGGTGGGGCCAGCGCCCAGCCAAACGTTTGCGGCAAATCAGAGAGATCCTAGCCAACCATATCCAAAGCCTCAACGATCTTTATGCTGACCCGTCTGGCAAATCCCTGCCTGAGCCTGAAGTACCGTCTGAACCGGTTGATAAACCGGAAGCCGAGCAAATCGAACCGGCGTCGAAAGAATGAGGGCCTAACAGCGTTCGTACGAATTACAGGTTTCCCTAGTTGCGAGACAGCATCCGCCGCCAGCGCGCTAACAAATCAACCGGTGCGACCTCGCCGTTCACCGTGTCATTCCACAAGTCTTGCATAAACAGGCTTTGCTTTTGCGGCGTTCCAAAAGGGTCGCTACACGGCGCAACCGCGATTGCATCATAAATTCCGCGCGCATCTGACTGAATATACGGGTTCGGCCAGTTTGTGTTGCGCAATTCCCCCATCAAGGCCAGATCACACCCGCAGTCAAACCGCCCCAGCACCGCGGTGCAATAGTCATGCCGCATGCAGGCCGCATCCAGCGCATCCAGCGGCGCTTGGGCCGTATAAGGGTTTTGGGGATAGTCTGGTCCACACCAGTTGCCGTAAACTGGAATACTGATTTGCGCAGGCACCGATACTGGCGCTGCCAACAGCGCAACGACAAACAAACGTTTTAACAGCTTCAGTCTCATGGGAATATCCTATCTGAATATTTGCATTTTACAGAACAAACGGGTAAAATCGCAAGAAGCCGCGAAGCTGCATAAGGTCACAGCATGAACATCGAGACAACCTGCCCCGTTCCTACCGGCGTTTGCGCCGACGAATCCTTCCGTCTCTCAATATATGAAGCTGGCCATGCGCTCACAGCCCGCGCTCTGGGGATCAAACTCATTTATGTCCGAATGCGCCCGCGCCCGCCGGTTCTGGCGTCCGATAAAACCATTTCCGGCAATACCATCGGTGCCCTTCTGGAAACGCTTGAAAACCGTGTGATCGAGCTTTTTGGTGGCCAGATCGCCGAAGAACACGTATGTGGCACTAATAGCTGCTGTAGTGGTGATGTTGCGCGGATTGACGAACTTTGCAACCTGATTTCCGGCCTCTCCGGCATTGGCGACAAAGACACAGTCTGGTTTGACCTTGAAGACAAAGCCCTCGAAATATTCTCGGACCAACGCTACCGTGATGCCGTATTGCCATTGGCCGAGTTTCTAAATCAGCAAGTCCTTGAGGGTTACAGCGAGATCGACGGCGAGCTAATCGATGCGGAGCTAGACAAACACGTGCCAGCCCTTCCGAAAAAGAAGGGCCTTGGCGGCTTTCTTTTTGGTGGCAAATAGTCAGCGTCGGCAAGCCAATCACCCGCGAGCATCATAGAACAACCGTTTGAACCGCACCACTTTAGGCTTGTGTTTTCCACCGATTTGCCCAAATCTGGCGGAGTCTTACCCAAACTTCGAGTGCACAAATGTCAGCCACCTACCTTCGCGATCTCTCCGGTTATAAAGGCCACCCGCCCCACGCCAACTGGCCCGGCAATGCCCGCGTCGCCCTTCAGTTTGTACTCAATCTGGAAGAAGGTGGCGAAAATTGTGTTTTACACGGGGATCGCGCCTCCGAGACCTTCTTGTCCGAGATCATCGGCGCGGCGGCTTTTGAACACGCGCGTCATATGTCTATGGAATCGATCTATGAATATGGTTCGCGGGCCGGCGCTTGGCGCATCCTTGATATGTTCAAAACCTACGGCATGCCGATCACCGTATTTGCCGTTGCCATGGCCGCCCAGCGCACGCCTTGGCTGATAGACCGCGCATTGGAAGACGGCCATGAGATCGCCTCCCACGGCCTGCGCTGGATCAATTATCACGGTGTGTTTGAGGACCTTGAGCGCAGCCATATGCAAGAAGCCATGGAGATTCTGACCTCGCTCACCGGCTCCCGCCCTCTTGGGTGGTATACCGGCCGAACCTCCGAGAATACCCGCAAGCTGGTCGCCGAATATGGCGGCTTCCTCTATGATGCCGACGACTATTCCGACGACCTCCCCTTTTGGAGCCGCTTTGAGAAAGACCACCTCGTCGTTCCCTACACGCTGGATAGCAACGACATGCGCTTTGCCAGCCCACAGGGGTTTAACAGCGGTGACCAGTTCTTCACCTACCTGAAAGACGCGTTTGACACACTCTATGCCGAGGGCGAAACCAACCCCAAAATGCTATCTATTGGTATGCACGCCCGCATTCTTGGCCGCCCCGGCCGCATTCAGGGGCTCAAAAAGTTTCTTGATTACGTCTCCACGCATGACCACGTCTGGGTCGCCCGACGTGACGAAATCGCCCGTCACTGGCGTGCTGAACATCCAGAAAGCGAGGTATCATGAGCCAGTATTACTCCCCAAAGGGCGGCCTGCCCCCGCAAACTACGATGATGACCGACCGCGCCGTGTTCAAAGACGCTTACGCGCTGATCCCGCGCGGGGTAATGAGCGACATCGTCACCTCCAACCTGCCCCATTGGCACAACACGCGCGCCTGGATTTTGGCCCGCCCGCTTTCCGGATTCGCCGAAACCTTTGCGCAATATATTGTCGAAATCTCGCCGGGTGGCGGCAGTGATACGCCCGAGCCAAACGACGATGCCGAAGCGGTGATCTTTGTCACCGAAGGCCGCCTGAGCCTCACGGTCGATGGTCACACTCATACCTTGGAATCCGGCGGATATGCCTTTATCCCGCCCAAGATCGACTGGCAGGTCGAAAACACAAGCGATGCAACAGTGACACTCCACTGGATCAGAAAAACCTATGAAGTGGTCAAGGGAATCGCCCTGCCCGAAGCGTTTATCACGTCAGACGCCGAGAATAAGCCGGTTGAAATGCCGGATACCAACGGTGCCTGGGCCACCACCCGCTTTGTGGACCCCTCCGATATGAGCCACGATATGCACGTTAATATCGTGACCTTCCAACCGGGCGGGATCATCCCCTTTGCCGAAACCCACGTTATGGAACACGGGCTCTATGTGCTTCAGGGTAAAGCGGTTTACCGGCTCAACGATGACTGGGTCGAGGTCGAAGCCGGTGATTTCATGTGGCTGCGCGCTTTTTGCCCGCAGGGCTGTTATGCGGCGGGGCCGGAACCGTTTCGCTACCTGCTTTACAAGGATGTAAACCGCCACCCCAAGCTTGGGCC
>DFBP01000166.1:0-823 GCA_002366685.1 Rhodobacterales bacterium UBA3077
GGCAGGCTGGCGATGGTGGCCAGCGTATCCGCATCAATCGGGGCATCCACCCCGATCAACGCAATCGCTTCCCCGTCTTTCACCACGCGGCCCAAGGCAAAGGTCGCAATGTTCACCCCAAGCGCGCCCAATGTGGTCCCCAAGGCTCCGATATAGCCGGGAATGTCGGCATTGGTGGTGTAAAGCATATAGGGCTGCGGTTCCGCTTCAAGCCCNNGATCTGGATAAAGCGCGGACGACCGTCGGAATAGATCGCCCCTGCGACCGAACGGGTCTGGGTTTCACTTTTCACAATCAGGCGCATATAGGTGCCAAAGGCCCCCTGCTCGTCTTTGCGGGTTTCCGAGATTTTGATGCCCCGTTCCCGCGCCATAATCGGCGCTGAAACCATGTTGACCGTACCTTCGCCAACCAGCGGGATCATCAACGCGGCAGTGGTCGCCGAAACCAGCGGTTTCAGGTTCAGCTCGCCAACCTTGCCGACAAACTCGATCTCGATCTCCTTGATCGGGCTTTCGGTCACCTGACCGGCAAACCCGCCTAGCATCTCGGCAAGATCGATCCACGGTTTCAACACCGGCGCTTCCTCGGCGGTCACGCTCGGCGCGTTGATCGCATTCGAGATCGCTCCGTGCATCAGGTAGTCCGACATTTGCTCGGCCACATGCAGCGCCACGTTTTCCTGCGCCTCGCTGGTTGATGCGCCCAAGTGCGGCGTGCACACCACGTTATCAAGGCCAAAGAGCACGTTGTCCTTGGCCGGTTCATCCGCATACACATCAAAAGCCGCGCCTTTGAGTTGGCCGGATTTAAGCGCTTCCGC
>DFBP01000166.1:936-2383 GCA_002366685.1 Rhodobacterales bacterium UBA3077
GCTTTGCCAAGCAGCTCGTCCAGGTCATCCACCTTGGCCACACCAATCGTTGCCGCCCGCTCATGGGAGAGGTAAGGATCAAAGGCAACCACTTTCATTTTCAGGCCAAGCGCGCGGCTGGCCACAACCGAACCGATGTTGCCCGAGCCAATCAGCCCCAGCGTTTTGCCCGAAATTTCCGAGCCCATAAAGCGGGATTTTTCCCACTTGCCAGCTTGGGTAGAGGCATCCGCCGCCGGAATTTGCCGCGCCACGGCAAACATCATCGCAATCGCGTGCTCGGCGGTGGTGATCGAGTTGCCAAACGGCGTGTTCATCACCACAATCCCTTTGGCCGAAGCCGCCGCGAGGTCCACGTTGTCCACGCCAATACCGGCGCGACCAATAACTTTGAGGTTATCAGCTTTGGCAATCAGTTCCGCCGTGGCTTTGGTGGTCGAGCGGATCGCAAGGCCATCATAATCACCGATGATCTCGGCCAGCTTGGCCGCGTCTTTACCAAGGTCGGGCTGGAAGTCCACTTCCACGCCGTTGTCTTTGAAGATTTGCACCGCTGCGGTGCTGAGTTTGTCAGAAATAAGAACTTTGGGCATATCACATGCTCCTGTATTTAGAATTAGAGGTCAGCTTTGGCGGCTTCAAAAGCCCAGTCGAGCCATGGGGTCAGGGCTTGGATATCAGCGGTGTCCACCGTCGCCCCGCACCAGATCCGCAAGCCCGCAGGCGCATCGCGATAGCCGCCAATGTCATAGGCCGCCGCTGCGTCATCCAGCAATTTGACCATTGCCTTCACAAAGGCGTTTTGTGCGGAGTCATCCAGTGCAGCTACCACCGGATCAACGATCTTGAGGCAAACCGAAGTGTTGGAGCGCTCGGCAGCCACCGGCACAAGATTCTCAGCCCAGTCCGAGCCATCAACCCACGCCTGAAGCGCTTCAAAGTTGGCATCTGCACGAGCGCGGGTTGCCGCCAATCCGCCAATCTCCGCCATCCAGTCCAGCGAATCCTCGGCATCGGCCACAGCCAGCATCGAAGGCGTGTTAATCGTCGCGCCGGTAAAAATGCCCTCGATCAGCTTGCCGCCTTTGGTCAGGCGGAAGATTTTCGGCAAAGGCCGGTCCGGCGTGAAACTTTCCAGCCGCTCCACCGCGCGCGGGCTCAAGATGATAACCCCGTGTGCACCCTCACCGCCCATAGCTTTTTGCCAGCTAAAAGTGGTGACATCGAGCTTGTCCCACGGCAGTTCCTGCGCAAATGCCGCCGAGGTCGCATCACAAATTGTCAGCCCCTCGCGGTCATCGGCAATCCAATCCCCGTTTGGAACCCGTGCGCCGGATGTCGTGCCATTCCACGTGAACACCACATCGGCTTCTTTACGCACCGCACTCAGGTCGGGCAGGGCACCATATTCAGCGCTCAGCTTGTTGACGTCATCAAGCTTGAGCTG
>DFBP01000166.1:2531-2842 GCA_002366685.1 Rhodobacterales bacterium UBA3077
TTCAAAAGACCAACCGGGGCGTTTAGGACAAGGACCAGAAGAGAATTCGGGGCGCGCAGGCTTTACCTGCGGCGTTAGGGGGAGGCTCATAGATGGCTCCTACATCAGCGCGATATTTCTGAGCCTGCCATCGCTCGCGCTTATTCCGACGACCTGCCCACGGGGGGGATAACCCGCAAGTAAGGCGCAAAGCAAGGGGTAATATGTCGCTATTTCGTGATCAGATGTCGTTTTTTGTTTCCTATTGGAAACGCTTGCAGCGCTCGCGAAACATTGAGTGGCCAACCCTGCCGGGTCATGCTTTCTCCGGC
>DFBP01000041.1:0-1283 GCA_002366685.1 Rhodobacterales bacterium UBA3077
GGCGAAAACAATTAAACAACTCTGACACAAGTTTAGAACAAAATTGAATTAAAGAAAAGTTAATTTCTTATTATCGTTAACGATAAACACTCGCGGCAGTTGATATTTCACTCGTCATTGCACACCTTAAAGACGATTCCTCAAGCTTTCCAAAGCCGTAGAATTTGGGATCTATGAAAATAAAACCGTCGACCCGATAATGCCAGACCACCTCAAAACAGCATTCGGACTGCAAAAAGTGTGATTGACGGGAAAACCACCAAAACAACGACTCGCAAAATGTCGGTGATCACAAAGGGCAACACACCCTTAAACGTCTCCGAAATCGGAATGTCGCGGCTCAGCGTATTGATCACAAACAGGTTCATGCCCACAGGCGGCGTTATCAGCCCGACCTCGACCACGATCAACACCAAAATACCAAACCACAGGCCAAACTCCTCAACGCTCATACCAAAATCGAGCATCATCATGGTCGGGAAAAAAATCGGTACCGTGAGCAGGATCATAGATAGCGAATCCATGACGCAGCCGAAAAGCAGATAGGCAATCAGCACAATGGTCAGCACCATCCACGGATTAAACCCCTGCTCGCCAACAAAGCGTGCCACCTCTTGCGGCACCTGCGTCAGCGCCAGAAATCCGTTATAAACCGCTGCCCCCAGCACGATCAGAAAGATCATGCCGGTGGTCATCGCTGTGCCCTTGAACGCTTCCATCAGCGTATGCCAGCTCAGCCCGCCGTTCATCCAAGCAATTAACCCGGTGCCAAAAGCGCCGACAGCCGCACCTTGCGTCGGCGTAAACAGCCCCTGATAAATCCCGCCGATCACGACCAGAAAAACCACAAGAACCGGCCACACAGCCCTCAGCGCCACAAAACGTTCACGGTAAGGAACGCGCTCGCAAACTCCACCTGAATTTGGAAACACCCGCACGTAGATCGAGATCGCCAGCATGTAACCCAGCATCGCCAGAATGCCCGGGACAAAGGCGGCCACGAAGAGTTTGGCTACGTTCTGCTCCGCCAAAATCGCGTAAATCACCAGAATTACAGAAGGCGGAATCAAAATCCCAAGCGTACCACCTGCGGCCAGTGTCCCCGTTGAGAGCGAGCCCGAATAACCGTAGCGCCGCAATTCCGGCAGTGCGACCTGCCCCATGGTTGCCGCCGTTGCCAGCGAAGACCCGCAAATAGCGCCAAACCCGGCGCAAGCCCCAACCGAAGCCATCGCTACCCCGCCCTTACGGTGCCCCAAAAACGCCTCGGCGGCCTTGAACAA
>DFBP01000041.1:1328-2797 GCA_002366685.1 Rhodobacterales bacterium UBA3077
AGGTTTTTGAGCTGCCCCGAAATCATATTGAAATTGCCGATCACCAGCGCATTCCCGCCAATGCCGACTAACAGCATTGAAAGACCAATCGGGATGCGAATAAAGATCAGCGCCAACACAACCACAAAGGACCACAGTCCGATATCGAAATTGCTCAATGCACCGCTCCCGCAACCTTAACCGTTCGCCCCGTCAACAGCGCATCAAACGATCTTAAAACGCAAAACGCGGCCACGATCACAAAGATAGAGGCGCCGAGCATTGAAGCCGCGTACCCCCACCAGACCGGAAACTGCAATATCCAGGTGGACTCACCGTTATTGAACTTGTCAATTGTGCCCATCAAATGCCGGTAGCCCAAAAAAGCGGCCACGGCCAGCATCAGGGTATCCGACACAAGATCAATAAACCGGTTCACTTTATTACCAAAGAAATTGGCCAGTATTGCCACCTCGGCATGACCTTTGTGCAGGGTAACAAGTGGTAAAAATGCAAAGATGATAAACGCCATACCGGTCTCGACCATCTCGGTTTCCCCCGGGATCGGACCCACCGCCAGCAGCGGCTCTACCACAGTGTCATATCCCTTTTTCAGGACCTTACCCAATTTGCTGAGCGACATGCCGGCCACGCTGACCGTTGTCATCACCATCACGGCCATCAGCGCCACACCACCAATGAGTGCGGAGGTCCATGCCAGCGCATTCATTGTCGCTTCCAGCTTTCGTATCATGTCAGCGCCCCGCTTTCATTTCATCGGAAATAATACTCGGCGCATTATTCAGGATTTCCACATCAAAGCCAGCGATTTTTTTGTAGGTGGCGGCCATCTCAAGCCGCTCTTCGGAGCTTAGAACATCGTCGATGTTTTCAAACACCCCATTGGTGCGCTCTTCTACCACCTGCATCACTTGATCGGGCCCGTTGCCCCGGTTGGCCAGCACCACAGCATTGCACTTGGGGCGGCGGTCATCATCATAAGCCTTGAGCGCCCCGGCGTTCACCCCGTGCTCATAAAAGCACCGCCCCAGCATACGCGCATCCAGTATCGCCTGTGTCGCCCCGTTAGAGCCAATCGGATACATCGCATGCGCGGCGTCACCCAGAAGGGTGACATTGCCAAAGCTCCAGCGCTTGAGCGGGTCCCGGTCGATCATCGGGAATTCAAAAATCTGGTCGGCAGCGCGGATGGTGGCGGGGATATTGAGCCAGTCAAAATCCCAGTCCTCAAAGCTCGGGAGGAAATCATCCAACACCCCGCGCCGGTTATAATCCTCCCGGTTCCAATCGGCATCCGGGCTGAACTTTAGCTCCGCAATCCAGTTGATATTGGACTCTCCGTTTTCATCCGGTTGGCTGATCGGGTAAGTCACAAATTTCTGGGTCTCATGCCCTGCCATGCCCATGCTCGCTCCGCTTAAAAACGGGACTGCCCGCGTTGTGCCGCGCCACAACACCGCCCCTGCCCA
>DFBP01000215.1:0-1755 GCA_002366685.1 Rhodobacterales bacterium UBA3077
AACAAATGAAGAAATTCGGGCATCAAGACAACTAGCCTATATCCACCCGATGTTCCTCTTTAATGACGCCCCTCGCCTTGGTGTGTTATCATGGTTTCATAGATTTTCGCGGAAGCAGGATTTTGAACTTTTCGCGGATTTTTTGATCAATATCGTCCGGGATCGCTTCAGGCCAGTGGTTGGAAAGAATATCGCGCGCGCGCGCCTTGGCGACCATTCGTAGATCAAGCGCCCCGTCGGCTTCCCAATCGGCACGGGTGCGGCGGTCAAAAAGCTCCGGATATTGGTATTCACTATGCATAAGCGAGAACGTTTGCGCATGCCCCAAATAGTGGTTTGGCCCGCCTGAACAAACATCGTGGATTACATCCAGCGCCAGCGTGTCCTCGTTGACCTCTATGCCACGGGTCAGTCGCATGATCGTGCCGTTCACATCATTGTCGATAACGTATTGCTCATAGGCAACGGTCAGGAGGCTTTCGAGGAACCCGGCTGAATGGTGGATGTAATTTGATCCGGCCAATGCCGCTGTGGCTGTGGTCAAGCCTTTCTCAAACCCGGCCTGCGCATCCCCGATTTTTGAATCGGCAATACCGGCGGAATTGTAAATTGGCAGTTTTAGATGCTGAGCGATTTGCGCGCAGGCGGCATTCATCAGGGCAAACTCGGCCGAGCCGCCGGTAAAGGCTCCGGTACGCAAGTCTGCCTGAGCCGGCACGCAGCCCATGATCGTGGGGTGGCCCGGTTTTTTGAGGTTCACATAAACGAAACCAGATAACTGCTCGGCGGTTAACTGCACCAGTGTTCCTGCCAGAGAGGCCGGAGAGCTGGCACCGGATTGCGGCGCCGAGCTCAAAACCACAGGCAGGTCATTGGCGATAATCTCGTCGAGAATTTCTACCGTTTCCATGGCATAACGCAGCGGAGACACCACCCATGAGGCGACCATCGAGATCGGCGGGCGGGCATCAAAAGCTTGGGCTCCACCCACAAGCATTTCGCCCATTTCGCGCAAGTCTGCAACGCGCTCGGGCAGATAGGCGTTACTCATCACATGTTTTTTTGTGGCCGAAACACAGGCATAGAGCTGGTTAATATCAATGTCTTCATTGGCGAGGTCACGGCAGACCACAGGGCGCATATAGAAATGGATGTGCTCCAGCGTATCGACCAACCGCCCGATATTATAGTTATCCGCCAGCGTTGTTTCGCGCACAATGTCATCAATCCCGAGGATTTTAACCGCTTGCCCGCCGGTTCCCATATAAACCCGCCGACCGCCAAGGTGCAGGTCGTGTTTTTCTTCGCGCCCGGCCAATAGCACTTCGGGCTTGGCATTGGACAAGGCATCATCAATCAGGTGGGCCGGAATGAAAACGCGGGATTTCTCGCTGTCTATCCGGCAACCAGCACGTTCGAACAAATCTCGCGGCGCACCCGCGCCAACTTCGATTCCGGTGCGGGATAAAACTTCATAGGCTGCGGCAACAATTTGCTCGATCTGATGGTCACCCAGCGGCTTAAACGAGCCGCCTTCCGCTCCGGCGGGCGCGGGATTAGCCGGTTTCGGGGTCTCTTGGGTTCGGTTTCGTCTTCTTGCACGGGCCATTCGGTTTTCCACTTTGACAGAGTTGCTCATTCAAATTTTAGAACTCCGTGTTTGGCTGCACTTGTAAAAATCCGTCAGTTGTCGCCACTAAATGGTTCCGGTATCCCAAGTGTTTTGAGCAATCGATCTGTTTCCTGCCTGACCAA
>DFBP01000215.1:1804-2996 GCA_002366685.1 Rhodobacterales bacterium UBA3077
GAAATCAGCTCTTCTCCATCTCCGGCCTGAGCGAGGGTTTTACCAAAGGGGTCAACGATACAGGACCCGCCCCAAAAGGTAAGGTCCTTCTCCGTGCCGCAGCGATTCGCCATAATTGTAGGCGCGCCATACATCATCGAATAAAAGTTAACGGTCTTTTGCCAGCCGCCGGGGTTGTCAAACTCGGGCCCCACAGCTTCGACCCCCGAGCTGATGGGTGTGATCAGCATGGTAGCACCGTGAAGAAAGGCAAGATGCACCAGCGCCGGGTTCCAGACATCGGCACAAATCAGCAAGCCCGCCTGCCATTCTTTGGCCAAAGCGTGTGTGTCTACAAACCGTCCGGAGGCGTAGTGTTTGCCTTCTTCTAACTTCCCGTATGTCGGAATGTTGATTTTACGGTGGACATAAACCGGCTTGCCCTTATGCAAAAGCGCGGTCGCGTTGTAAAACTGGGCGGCGGGGCCTTCCTCGATAAAGCCGACAACCAACCACATGTCACCCGCCGCTTCCGAGAGCTTTCGCAAGCGCGGATCATCGCGGCGCATGGCGATATCCAATAGCTTTTCGGCACCATAGTGCCCAACCAGAGAGAGCTCCGGAAAGACAAGCATATCAAGATTTTTCTCTCGCGCCTTCGCGATCCAGTCGAGGTGGATCTCGACATTGGCGTCAGGTTTCCCAACAACGCTCGCGATCTGGGCCACGCCCGATTTCATAATTTTGGTCATTGCCCTATTTTTAGTAATTCGGGGTTGGCCGCCAATCTGGCTGCGACCCCGAAATGCCTTTTTTCGACATGTAGGTAACCCTGTCGAAATTTCGCCGGAAAATGTCGAATTCTGTATCGACAAGCGAGCGCCTTGGTATGATCTTGAGAGAAAGCCGCAATTCCCCTAGGAAAGCCGATGCATTATTCAGGATTCAGAATCTTCAAGGAAGCCCTGACCGGCCATAAAGGTTGGGGCCCGGCGTGGAGAAACCCCGAACCCAAACCTGAATATGATTTTGTCATCATTGGCGGCGGCGGGCACGGGTTGGCCACGGCCTATTATCTCGCCAAGGAATACAGCCAAAGCCGGATAGCGGTGCTGGAAAAGGGCTGGATCGGGGGCGGAAATGTTGGCCGCAACACAACGATTGTCCGCTCAAATTATTTGCTGGCGGGAAACGAGCCGTTTTATGAATACTC
>DFBP01000285.1:0-198 GCA_002366685.1 Rhodobacterales bacterium UBA3077
TGGCCTGCCAAAAACCCGCTCGGGCAAGATCATGCGCCGCATTCTGCGCAAGATCGCCGAGAATGATTACGGAACTTTGGGCGATACTTCCACACTGGCAGACCCGTCGGTGGTGGAAGACCTGATCGAAAGCCGGATGAACCGCTAAGCTATGTTCAAAGGGTTTGAAAGCACGCGCATCCAAACCTCTGGCACCGA
>DFBP01000285.1:352-6986 GCA_002366685.1 Rhodobacterales bacterium UBA3077
CCATGGCGCTCGATATGGTGGAGGTGATGGCGTCTTTAGGCTTTGAAAACTTCAGCATTGTCGGGCATGACCGCGGGGGTCGTGTAGCCCACCGCTTGGCCCGTGATTTTCCGAGCAAGGTGGAAAAACTCGCCGTGCTCGATATTGCGCCCACCCTTCACATGTATGAAAACACCGATATGCGCTTTGCAAGTGCCTATTATCATTGGTTTTTTCTGATCCAGCCTACCGGGCTTCCTGAACAAATGATCGGGGCCGACCCTGCCTATTATTTGGAGACCAAGCTCGCCGCTTGGGGGCGAACGGGAGATGCCATTACGCCCGAAGCCTATAAGGAGTATTTGCGCTGCTTTAGCAATCCGGCCACCATTCACGCCAGTTGCGAAGATTATCGGGCATCAGCGGGTATTGATCTGGAACATGACCGGTTGGACAGCGAAAAAATCGCCATGCCCATGTTGGCCCTGTGGGGAAAATCCGGGTTTGTGGGAGGCGCCTATGATGTGCTTGCGACATGGCGCGAAGTTGCTCATGATGTTCGCGGGCAGTCCGTTCCCGGCGGCCATTATCTGCCGGAAGAGGCGCCCAATGAAACACTAGGGGCCTTGCTGGCATTTTTATAGCCGGTGAAGGAACGGAAATACCCGCAGGTTAGGCAATTTTTTGCCAATCACTTTGTTAAAAAGGTGGATGCGCTTCCATAGGTCGCCGCTAACAAAATTGTCTTCTGGATGACAGCCAATGAGGAATCATTAATCATTTATTGATTCATTGCTGACAATTTGAGTAAATATGTGTAATAAACATCGGGTTACTAGTTAAACGGAGCGTTTTTATGAGAGTTTATGCCTTTATTTCAGCCGCAATTATTGTTGCAGGATGTAATTTGCCCATGGGGCGATTCGAAATTGATCCAACCGGTTCGACCACAAGTTTTGCTGTTCCCAACGTAATTAGCGGCAATTGCGGGGCTTCCGGGTTGCAAAATCTTTTGAACCAACCTGAAAGCGCGCTGGCGGGCGCAACTTTGCCTGAAAATACGCGGATCGTACGCCCCGGTGTGGCCTTTACCAAAGATGCTGATCGTAGCCGTTTGAACATTGGTATTTCGGCCAACGACACAATTGTGCACGTGGCTTGCGGTTAATCTGGTTTGGCTGGGCCTGTCGGGTTCGGCCAAAATACTAAGCGCGCTATTGCGGAGCGGGCGGCGCCAATGTTAGAGTATCGGTAACACTTGTGTTTCACTATGTTACCGAAAGATTTCCTATGAACGACCGTCCCTCGAGCATTGATTATGAAGGCTTGCTTGCTTGCGCACGTGGCGAAATGTTTGGCCTTGGCAACCCGCAGCTTCCCCTGCCGCCCATGCTGATGATGGACCGGATCACCGAAATCTCAGCCGATGGTGGCAGCAATGGCCAAGGCCATGTGGTCGCGGAGCTGGATATTAACCCTGACCTTTGGTTTTTCCCCTGCCATTTTGTTGGCAATCCGATAATGCCTGGCTGCCTTGGCCTTGATGGCATGTGGCAGCTCACCGGTTTTAACCTTGGCTGGCGCGGGATGAAGGGCAAGGGCATGGCGATCGGCTCTGGGGATGTGAAATTCGCTGGCATGGTTACACCCAAAACCAAGCTGGTGCGCTATGAAATAGATTTCACCCGCGTGATTGACCGCCGCCTAAAGGTGGGCCGCGCCAATGGTAAAATGTTTGCAGACGGGGAATTGTGCTACGAAGTGACTGACCTTAAGGTTGGCCTCTCGCAAGACTAAGCCCTTAACACGGAAGGAACGCTGATGCGTCGAGTTGTTGTCACAGGCCTTGGGGTGGTATCCCCGATCGGGAATAGTGCTGATGAGGTTATGGCCGCGCTTAAGGCGGGTCGCTCGGGTATTACAGCCAATGAAGAGATGGTCGAGCGCGGGTTTCGGAGCCAAATTGCGGGCGCGCCCGATATCAATGTGGCTGAGCATATCGACAAACGTACCCTGCGCTTTATGGGGCGCGGTGCGGCTTATGCCTATATCGCCATGGGGCAGGCCATTGCGGATGCCGGGCTGGGCGAAGATGAAATCTCTAACCCCCGCACGGGATTGGTGGCTGGCTCCGGCGGGCCTTCGACTTCGTCCATGTTTGCGGCGCATCAGATCGTTCTGGAAAAGGGGTCGCCAAAGCGGATCGGGCCCTTTGCGGTGCCAAAATGTATGTCTTCAACGGTGTCGGCTAACCTTTCGACGGCTTATAAGATCAAAGGCATCAATTATTCGATCACTTCAGCCTGTTCGACCAGCCTGCACTGCATTGGAAACGCCGCCGAGCAGATTATGATGGGCAAGCAGGATGTGATGTTTGCCGGTGGTGGCGAAGAACTGGACTGGACGCTCTCTTGCCTGTTTGACGCAATGGGTGCGATGAGCAGCAAGTATAACGCGACCCCTGATAAAGCGAGCCGTGCTTTTGATGCCGGCCGAGATGGTTTTGTGATTGCCGGCGGGGGTGGCATGCTGGTGCTCGAAGAACTGGAGCACGCCAAAGTCCGCGGTGCTAAAATCTATGCCGAAGTCACCGGCTATGCCGCCACTTCTGATGGCCATGACATGGTAGCCCCTTCGGGTGAAGGCGGCGAGCGCGCCATGCGACTGGCGCTCGAGAGCCTGCCAGAAGGCCGAAAAGTTGGCTATATAAATGCGCATGGGACAAGCACACCTGTGGGCGATGTTGGTGAGGTTGAAGCGGTGCGCCGCGTGTTTGGCCAAGGCAGCACGCCGCCAATCAGTTCGACAAAATCCATGACGGGTCACTCGCAGGGGGCAACCGGAGCCCTGGAAGCCATTTTTTGCCTGCTGATGTTGGAGCATGATTTCATTGCGCCATCCATCAATGTGGAAACGCTGGATCCGGCGCTGGACCCCGCTGAAATTGCAACCGATCTGGTCGAAAACGCTGGCTTGGAAACCGTAATGACCAATAGCTTTGGCTTTGGCGGCACCAACGGCTCGATGCTGTTGAGCAAATTTGTGGAGTAATGGGTATGGCTGATTTGATGAAGGGGAAGCGCGGGCTGGTAATGGGCGTAGCCAATAATCGCTCAATCGCTTGGGGCATTGCGCAGGCACTTGCTAATGAAGGGGCCGAGTTGGCATTTACCTATCAAGGCGAGGCTTTTGGCAAAAGGGTGCGCCCGCTGGCAGAAAGCCTTGGTTCCAAACTGGTGCTCGATGCGGACGTTCAGAGTGAAGAGTCTCTGGATGCCGTATTTGCTGCGATCAAAGAAGAGTGGGGCGAGCTGGATTTTCTGGTTCACGCCATTGCCTATTCCGACAAGGAAGAGCTGAGTGGTCGCTTTATCGGCACAAGCCGCGCGAATTTTCTGAATTCGATGGATATTTCCTGCTTTAGCCTGATTGACGTTTCCCGTCGCGCAGCAAAGCTGATGAAAAAAGGTGGCTCAATCATCACGCTGACCTATTTTGGCTCCCAGCGGGTCATACCAAACTACAATGTGATGGGTGTCGCCAAAGCGGCACTGGAAAGCACGGTGCGCTATTTGGCCAGTGACCTCGGGCCTGACGGCATACGGGTCAACGCGGTGAGCCCCGGCCCGATGAAAACACTAGCCGGTGCCGCTATTGGCGGGGCGCGCAAGGTTTACCGCCACACCGAGGAAAACGCCCCGCTGCGCACAAATGCGACGCTGGAAAGCGTGGGCGGCACAGCGATGTTCCTCATGAGCGATTACGGCGCACATACTACCGGTGAAATTATATTTGTTGATGGCGGATATCACGCGCTCGGTATGGCGCAGGCAGAGAACCTGTAAAAGCAGGGCCGCCGCCGCCTTATCCGTTTCTTGGCAACACAAGAACCTGACCGACTTGCAGCAAGTTTGGTGACCTCAGAGTGTTGCGGTTCAAATCGTAAATTTCGTTGAACCGCAGCCGGTCCCGGAAAAGCGCATAAGCGATTTGGGCAAGGGAATCGCCTTGCCTAATTTCTATAACCCATTCCTCGCCAGTGACTTCAATGCGTGAGAGAATAGTCTGGGTTGCGGCATCTGCATTATTGGGAATAACGGGCCCTTGCAGCGTATTTTCAACATAACCTGGCAACACAGTAGCCGAAAGCTGCAAGCTCTCCGGCTGGGGTTGAGCTGGCGTTGCATTGAACGCTACAGCTTTTATACCTTCCAGATCTTCAGCCATGACTGCCGCCACATCAACTGTTTTGGGTTGGGATTGCAAATAAAAGGCTTCTACAGAATTGAGGAGCTGAAGCGATTCGAATTTGCCATCACTTCCGTTGAGAGCTGTGGGCAGGTCGCCTCTACGGTTTTCCGCAACATAGTCTTTGAAAAAATCTGCAGTTTGCGTTGTGTTGTAGCCGCAACGGGTTCCGGCATCGATGAGACGCGCAACTTTTTGGCGTAGGTGGTCAATAGTTTCATCTTGATCGGGGGTGCCGCTATCAAGTTCATAGATAGCTGCAAGAGCTTGCGCAGAGTAGTGGGTAAGCCGACGAACATCGGTTTCAGACAACGCTGGATCTACGACCTGTGTATCTTCACCGCTGGATGACACAATCGTCCAGACGCTACCGCCGTTTTGCGACGCGTCTTGCGCGACTGTGGCTAGGGGAAACAAAAATGCGGCAGCGGAAATTATTCCAATTCTTGAAATGGACAAGCTATCAATCCTTCTTTAAAATCATTAGGCAAATGGTTACCAAACCGCTTTGAGACATTTTTGCTGTTCGTGTCAATTTGGCTCCAGCCAATTTAGCGACAATTTTGGCGATATATATATTTGCGGAATTGTGAAGGCTCGCCAGAGCGCCTTAGAGTTGAAATGCATATCTATTTAGGAGAATGCGATGCCCGTAACGACCTGCATTTTTGATGCTTACGGCACGTTGTTCGACGTGGCCGCCGCCGCACGAATTGCGGCCAAAGAACCGGGGCGGGAGGAATTTGCCGCCAAATGGCCGCAAATTGCCGCTGATTGGCGGAGCAAACAACTGCAATATACCTGGCTTAGGGCCGTGTCGGATACGCACATAGATTTCTGGAAAGTAACCCAGCACGGGCTGGATTATGCGCTAGAAGCCGCAGGTCTGAGCAGCCCTGAACTGCGCGAACGTTTGCTGTCTCTTTACTGGGAACTGTCGGCTTTTCCAGAAGTTCCAGCAATGTTGGCAGAGCTCAAAGCCGCAGGGCTTAGCACGGGAATCCTCTCCAATGGGTCTCCCGAAATGTTGAATGGCGCGGTAGAGTCAGCCGGGATCGGCGAGTTGCTTGATGCTGTTTTGAGCGTCGAGTCCATTGGCGTATTCAAGCCGCACGCTTCTGTTTACGCGATGGTCGAAGACCGTTTTGGCACCACGCCCGAGCAGGTGCTGTTTGTTTCGTCGAATGGCTGGGATGCTAGTTACGCAAGCCGCCACGGCTTTCAAACCGTTTGGGTAAACCGAGCGGGCGAACCGATGGACCGCCTCCCGTCCGACCCGCAATTCACCATGAGTGACCTAACCGGCATTCCCGAACTGGCGCGCACCCTATGAAACCATTTATCACAAGTGACGGCCTGACTCTGGATTACCGGATCGAGGGGACGGGCAAACCCTTGCTTTGCCTTCCGGGCCTAACCAGAGACCTTTATGATTTTGACGAGCTGGCAGTGGCCATGCGCGGTGAGGCGCAAATCATTCGGCTTTCCCAGCGCGGGCGGGGCCGCTCTGATTGGGCGGAGGGTTTTGAGAGCTACAACATCGTGCAGGAAGCGCGCGATGTGATCGAGTTTATGGATTTTCTTGGCCTCGAAAAGGCGACGGTCATCGGCACTTCTCGCGGCGGGTTTAACGCAATGATTTTGGCGGCAACCTCCCCGGAGAGACTGGCAGGCGTTCTGCTCAATGATATTGGGCCGGAACTGGCTGAAGATGGCATATCGAAAATTATGGAATATGTCGGCAAACCACCCGAAGCGCGAAATCAGGATGAGCTCGTGGCGGGTATGAAGGCCGACATGGGTGCTGATTTTCCCGATTTGAGTGAGGCCAAATGGATAGAACTGGCACAGCGCTGGTTTAGGGTTTCAAAAGAAGGTGTGGCGCTGAACTATGACCCCAACATAGGCAAAGCTATGCATGAACAAGCCAAGGGGGAAGCGCCCGACCTGTGGGGTCTATTCGACCTGATGGCCAATACACCACTTGCTTTACTGCGCGGGGCCAATTCGGACTTGTTATCAGTAAACACAGCGGAACAAATGCGCGCCCGCCGACCGGATATGCTGTTTGCCGAAGTACCAAACCGCGGTCATATTCCGCTGTTGGACGAACCCGAGTCACTTGATATTATTCGCAAATTACTGGAGCTTACATGAGCACGCTTGAACTGATCCACGCCGCATACACCCGTATCAAACCGGTCGTTCGGCAAACGCCTTTGCTTTCCTCACCGTTTCTGGATGAGATCGCCGGACGCAAGCTGTTGGTGAAGTCCGAATGCCTCCAGCACACCGGCAGCTTCAAGTTTCGCGGGGCCTATTCGGCTTTGTCTGGGATGGAGGAAGCCAGCCGCAAGAAAGGCGTGATCGCCTATTCCTCTGGAAATCATGCGCAGGGGATTGCGCT
>DFBP01000285.1:7103-7667 GCA_002366685.1 Rhodobacterales bacterium UBA3077
GGGCTTACGCTGGTGCGCCCGTTTGATGAACCGCTGGTCATTGCAGGGCAGGCCTCCGTCGGGTTGGAAATAGCCGCGCAATGCGATGTCGCCGAGGGAGATGTGCTTATTCCGTGCGGCGGTGGTGGGCTCACCTCGGGCGTGGCGCTGGCGCTCTCGGAAGCGCGCCCCGGGCTGCGGGTGCGGCCAGTGGAGCCAGAAGAGTTTGACGATGCTACGCGATCGCTGGTTTCCGGCAATCGGGAGGTGAATGAACGGCGGGACGGCTCGATCTGCGATGCCATTATTACCCCGAGGGTTGGAGAAATCACCTTTCCGCTGATGCAAAAATACTGCGGCAGCGGGCTGGTAGTAACAGAGGAGGAGGCCCTGCGCGCCATGGCGCATGCCTTTACCCGGCTAAAAATCGTTATTGAACCGGGCGGAGCGGTGGCGCTGGCTGCCGCGCTGTTTCACGGCGAAAAGCTGAATGGCGATACAGTGATCGTTGTGGCTTCGGGCGGCAATGTGGATGCAGAGATGTTCACCCGCGCGCTTAACCACGGCTGAACGCGCGGTAAGCCC
>DFBP01000148.1 GCA_002366685.1 Rhodobacterales bacterium UBA3077
GGTGATCGGGGCACCGCTTACGATGATCGGACACTCTCGGCGAATGCTGGAACTTCCTCAAGGCTGCGAGGTATGCCTCAGTCTAAATGCAAAAAGCTTTGAAGAGCGACGTTGATCAGACGTTCCTTAACTTGGCAATACTGCTCCAAGCCTTCCCAAAACAGAAAGGGCGAAAGCGGGCGGCTTTTAAGCCACCCGCGACAGCACAACGCCCCCGCTACCGTGGCTGAGTATTGCAGGGAAGGCACAGAAATGCCCGCCCAGAGGACATGGCGAAGGTGCAATATGGCCGCCGGACCGGGCAATCGCTGGCACTTATTCACCGGACCTGTGAAACCGCGCACGGATTTCGGTCTCCAGCACCTCTTTACCCGAACAAAGCGGGCGGCAGTTCTGAAAGATCGCCGCCCGCTTCATTGTGTCTGAATGTGGTATCAGGCCGTCTTGCGACGCCGACGCAAACCAACCAAACCACCGAGGGCACCGATCAGCAGGAAGCCTGCTGCCGGGATCGGAACTGGGGGAATCTCATCTCCACCAAACTCGTAGCTGCCACCATTAGAATTTTCTACGCTCGCAACCTTAATTGCAAAGTTATCAATGGAAAAGGAGTCGATGACACCGGCGAAGGTCAGAGTGAACCCGAAAGTATCTGATGCACCGGCTTGTACCCCATTTGATGCACCGCCTGATGCGCTGGTGCACGAATTGGTGGCAAAGGCGCAAAGCTCGACAATGCCATTGAAGCCAGAAATAAACCCGGATCCAACATTCCAATTTATTCCATCGGCATTTCCATCGACGGGAGAACCGATGGAGCCGTCGGGGTCTGTTGCAAAGCCGAGTGCAGTAATTCGGCTTGTACCATCAGTTGAGGTATTGCTTAGCACTACGGTGAAATCTGCGAAAGTACTGACCCCATTGTCGGTGAAACTGTCGAAGGTGAAGGCTGCGGTTGCGCTTAAGTCAACTAAAGGAGAATTGCCCGAGTCCGGACAAGGGTCACCAGCATCACATGTGAAGCCAACATTTACGGTGCTTCCCACGTCACCTACGCTCACTGTCGCAGCAGTTGCCGCTTGAGGGCCGAGAAATGCCCCAAAACTTGCAATCAACGCCGTCGCAACAAACATCTTAAGTTTTGTAAAAACCATCTAATATTCCCCTTATTAATGTTCCCAGATCACGTGGGGCGGGATAGTCTCCCCAGACCACTTGGGCGTATCAAAGTAAAATTCACGCCTTACTTATGACACATTTCGGGGCATTGGGCAAGATTTGGAGGTGTTTAAAGAGGGGCGCACACGTATAGGGGGAGGGAAACCTGAAAGTTACGCCCAATCACAACCGGGGGCCTACAGTGTTGCCGCGGTGGAAACAATCCAGTGCCTCCTCGGATTGAATTTTTCTCGCCACTGATTCGGCGAGACGTTTCGCGCGCGTCAGTTGCCCGCGATGGCGTCTGTCCGGACCAGATTGGTTTTACGGTTCTGCAAGGCGGACATCGCGGTGATATACAGAAGAAGCATCAGGACACTGAGCACGCCACATCCAGAATAAATGGCCAAGGCCGCAAGAAGGGGCCAACCCGCAATCAGGGCCACGGTGGCGGCAAGACCACCAGAGGTCATGGCGAGCACAAAAATGGTAATCAACATTGCTCGTTCCTCAAGTAAGCTGGCGTTTCGCGGGTCAGGCTAGGGTCCAGACCTTAACGCTCTATTAATTCTGCTTCCTTCCTCCATAGCATAGTTAGGGACTCTTGTGGCAAAAATGTGGCGGGCACGGGTTTTGGCGGATCGGTGCTTAGTCCAGCCGCCCGCTAAGCCCGTGCCGGATCATGCCGAGGACGTTTTTCAGATTTGCAGCCAGCGTGCTTACCGGGCCGGGTGAATAATAGCCACGGTGTTAATGAGGCTTGTCAAGTCGTCGTCAGAGCGGCAGGGAAAGAATATGCAGGTTAATCCGCAAGAACCATCACCTCCTAAGGCGGCACGACCCGGGTATCAGGCGTCGCTCGTTCTGCTGGGGTTGATTGGCCTGTGTTGTGGGGTTGAACTGGTTCTGATTGCAGCCGATCACGGGTTACTCGGGACGCCGCGCTGGCGCAGGCTGGCCTATCAGAACGGCGCTTTCTGGGCCGGGCTGCTTTACAACTGGCGACCGAACTATGACGCACAACCCTGGCTCATGTTTGTCACCTACGCCTTTCTGCACAGCGGTTTTGGGCATCTTGCGGGTAACATGCTGACGCTGTTTTTCCTCGGGCATATCGCGCAGGAGCGCGTGGGCCAGAGAGGGCTGGCCGCTCTTTACGCGGTCTCGGTTATTGGGGGGGCAGCCGCATTTGCGGCCATGACCAGTAGCCCGCAGCCAATGGTCGGGGCTTCTGGCGCATTGTTTGGTTTGGCGGGAGCTTGGCAGTACTGGGAGTGGCGCGACCGGGTCCGGGCGATGCGGCGCACTTGGCCGGTCTGGCGCACGGTGCTAGGGTTGATATTTCTCAACGCTGTGCTTTGGGTGTGGATGGACGGGCTTCTGGCGTGGGAGACCCATCTGGGTGGGTTCATCGCCGGTTGGGTGGGTGCGGTGGCGTTGAGGCGGATGGGTAAAGGGTGAGAGTTGGAAAGTGGCGTGGCGGGCAGGCTGTTGAATTGCCCTTTTAACTTTCCACCTATTGTAGATAGGCCACCGGCTTCCAGCCGGTCCGATTCAGCGTGAGTCCTGATGAGATATCCCTCTGGTTTTGGCTTTCACCAAAGGGCGGGCCAAAATCAGGGGATATGTGTGAACCGTCTTCTCCTGCAAGAGATTTGTTGATGCACCTTTGACCCTGCTTCTATGTATTCGGTTGGTTTGACAATGCGCTTGGCATCGCATCTGAAGCGCTTTATCATTCTGCAGGGTACCAGCCCCTGGAACATGAGAGACCCGATGGCAGCGAGAGCGTTCAACTTCCACGGTATCGGCCAGCCCGGGCCGGAAATTCCGGCAAACGAGCGCCCTTATTGGATCAGCATCGCCGCATTCGAGGCGTTTCTGGACATCTTCATGGCCTATCGAGACCGCCGCAGGATTCTGATCACTTTCGACGATGGGAACCGCTCGGATATCGAAATTGCAGCGCCGCTTTTGGCAAAGCACAGGCTCAACGCCCGCTTCTTTGTGCTGACCGGCCGGTTGGAGCATCCCGATTACCTAAGCAAGCAGAATATTCGGGACTTAAGGGACATGGGGTTCGTAATCGGCTCGCACGGAATCAATCATGTAGATTGGGTGCAGCAGGATACCCTCGGACTGGACCATGAGTTGTTCCAGTCTCGTGCCGTCCTCGAAGAGCTTCTCGACCAGCCCGTCACTGAGGCAGCAATTCCCTTTGGAAGCTATCGGCGCCGGGTATTGAGAGGCCTCCGCACCAACGGTTATACTGTGGCTTGGAGCAGTGACGGTAGCGCAACCGCACTTCGGGGCTTCTTGCGGCCACGTTTGTCGATCCGAAACGATACTGAACCCGGCGCGATCACGCGCCTGCTGGATTCAGGTGAAGGGTTCCGGTGCCGTTGGCACCAGAAGCTGTCGGTGGCACGCAAGGTTTTGCTGTAAACACCCCACCGGCTTTCAGCCGGTGGCTTCCGGCGACCTAATAGGATGAGTAGCCTGTCCACCGAGACGCAGCCCTGGTGGCGACGGGAGCTATGCACGAATTTGGGTG
>DFBP01000021.1:0-731 GCA_002366685.1 Rhodobacterales bacterium UBA3077
ACTTCATCCATTAAAGGGATCGCTTCGGCGGTCCCTTTTTTTGTGATCTGTATCGCAGCAGCCGCAGCCGCAACGCGCAATGCCTCTTGTGGGTCTTTACCGGCATCAAGCTCGCTCAAAAAATATCCCATGAAGGTATCCCCCGCGCCGGTGGTGTCAACCGGAGTAACCTGAAAAATATCTTGGGTATAAAGCGTTGGTCCGTCACGAAAAGTTATGCCATTCCCGCCCCGGGTAATCAGAAGCTTTTCCACAGGTATTTCATCTTCCGAAACACCGAGTGCCGCGCACACTTGCGCTGCTTCACCTTCGTTGACCGAAAGTAGATCAACAATATCAATCATCTCTGTAACATTTTCAGCATCAAAAGGAGCGGCAACATATGCTATTTTCATGCCTTTTGCGCGCGCCAATCTGGCGGCAAACCGGCCACCGCTCACCTCGTTTTGCAGCAAAAGCCAATCACCTGCATTGGCAGTGCTCAAACCAGCGCTAATCTGACCTTCAGAAAGAAGCACATTGGCTCCGTCAAACAAAACAATGCAGTTTTCACCGGTTTTATCAACGTTGATAATCGCGTGTCCCGTCGGACTATCGAGCACAGCAACCGAATCTACAATTACGCCGGACTCGGCAAGGATATCCCGCGTCCAAACCGCGTCTTCGCCAATCGCACCAATATGGACAACCTGTCCGCCAGCCCGCGCGATGGCAATAGATTGGTTGGCCCC
>DFBP01000021.1:803-1240 GCA_002366685.1 Rhodobacterales bacterium UBA3077
AGATTAAAAATCATCTAGCCAACCTTACAAGCCGCCATGACAGCCATATGCAGAATATCCGTGACCGTGCTGGTTGTTGAAGCAAGCTTCACCTGCTTGTCTATGCCGGTGAGGATAGGGCCAATTACCGTTGCGCCTGCCATCTCTTGCATGAGTTTGACGGAAATAGACGCTGAATGCCTTGCTGGAACCACCAGAATGTTAGCCGGACCCGAGAGGCGGCAGAAAGGATAGTTCGCCATAACGTCTGCGTTGAGCGCAACGTCGACCGTCATTTCACCATCATATTCAAAGTCAACGCCGCGTTTATCCAGTTCGGCAGTTGCAGTTCGCATCTTTTCGGCGCGTTCGGAAACCGGATAGCCAAAGTTCGAAAAGCTGGCAAATGCAACGCGGGGCTCTAGCCCAAGGCTGCGGGCAACTTGTGCCGCGCGCTC
>DFBP01000021.1:1341-9876 GCA_002366685.1 Rhodobacterales bacterium UBA3077
CCGGTTATAACTCCGTCTGCCTCGCCGTGCGCAAGCAACAGTGACGAGAAAACATGACGGTCACGGCTGGCAATCCGGTGACAATCGCGCTGGTCAAACCCGCGCCGTTGCAGGCGTTGGTAAAGCATCGATGACATTTCCGCCAGATTATCAACCGTGGCAGCATTGACCACTTCAATTTCATTGATAGCTTCGGACATCCCCGCGTTGTCAAGGAACTCCTGAACCTGCGCCACACGGCCAACCACAACCGCCTGCCCAAGTCCGGAACGCACATAAGCGACCGCAGCGCGCACAACACGTTCGTCATCGCCTTCGGCAAACACAATTCGAGCCTGCTCACGCTTGGCGCGCGCATATAGAGAGCGAAGAATCGAAGATGTTGGGTCCAAGCGGTCGCGCAGCGCATTTTCATAGGCTTCCATATCAATGATCGGGCGGCGCGCCACACCGGTATCCATACCTGCTTTAGCGACAGCAGGCGGAATAACGTGAATCAAGCGCGGATCAAAAGGCGTGGGGATAATATAATCCCGCCCGAAGGTTAGCTTTTTGCCATAAGCCATAGCGACTTCATCAGGCACATCTTCGCGCGCCAAATGGGCAAGGGCCTCGGCACATGCGATTTTCATTGAGTCATTAATAGCGCGGGCGTGAATATCGAGCGCACCGCGAAAAAGATACGGAAAACCAAGGACATTATTAACCTGGTTTGGGTAGTCGGAGCGACCGGTGGCAACAATCGCATCCGAGCGCACAGCCTGCGCTTCTTCCGGTGTGATTTCCGGATCGGGGTTCGCCATTGCAAAAATAACCGGATGGGGAGCCATGGACTTAACCATTTCAGGCGTTACCGCCCCTTTAACCGAAACACCAAGGAACACGTCGGCGCCGTCCATCGCCTCTTCCAGTGTGCGCAGGTCGGTATTGGCCGCATGGGCCGATTTCCACTGGTTCATCCCTTCGGTGCGGCCCTGATAAATAACGCCTTTGGTATCACAGGCAATACAATTGTCGTGCTTTGCCCCCATGGCTTTGATGAGCTCGATACAGGCGATCCCTGCGGCTCCGGCACCGTTAAGTACGATTTTACAGTCCTGAATTTTTTTACCAGAAATTTGCAAAGCATTGATCAGCCCGGCTGCGCAGATCACCGCGGTGCCGTGCTGGTCATCATGAAAAACAGGTATATTCATGATTTCTTTGAGCTTTTGCTCAATTATAAAGCACTCAGGCGCTTTAATATCCTCAAGATTGACACCGCCAAATGTCGGCCCCATCAGCTTAACTGCGTTGATAATTTCGTCGGGGTCTTCGGTATCCAGCTCGATATCGATCGCGTTTACATCGGCAAAGCGTTTGAATAGCACCGCTTTGCCCTCCATCACTGGCTTGGAGGCCAATGCGCCAAGGTTGCCCATGCCTAAAATGGCAGTCCCGTTGGAAATAACCGCAACCATATTGCCCTTAGACGTATAATCATAAGCCAGCGCCGGATCATCAGCGATTGCCTGAACCGGAGCGGCAACACCGGGTGAATAAGCCAGCGAGAGGTCACGCTGGGTGGTCATCGCGGTGGATGCGATCACTTCAATTTTGCCCGGTGTTGGCTCAAGGTGATAGGCGAGCGCCTCTTCGTCAGTAACTTTGGTTTTATCGGACATTTTTATCTCGTTTCAGGCTGTTGTTTTCATTTGTTACAATTTTGTATCAATTTGCGCAACGATATTTCTGGCTTTAGCGGTGATATTTCTGGCTTTCCCAAGGCGGGGTGGCTGTGTAAATTCACACAGCGAACCAAAGGAAAACGAGTGGCGAAACCAACCATAACACCAATGATGGCGCAGTATCTGGAGATTAAGGCTCGATATCCGGATGCACTGCTATTTTACCGCATGGGTGACTTTTACGAGCTGTTTTTTGATGATGCCAAAGCAGCAGCTGCAGCGCTTGATATTGCGCTAACCAAAAGAGGCAAGCATGAAGGCGAAGATATCGCCATGTGTGGCGTTCCACACCATGCGGCAGAAGGGTATCTGTTAACGCTCATTCGCAAAGGATTTCGTGTTGCCGTCTGTGAGCAAATGGAATCCCCCAAGGAAGCGAAAAAGCGCGGTTATAAGGCGGTTGTAAAGCGAGATGTCGTGAGGTTGGTAACCCCCGGCACGCTCACTGAAGATAGCCTTTTGGAGGCAAGAGCGCATAACTATCTGGTTTCGCTTGCTGTTTTAAGAGAAACCTACGGGGTCGCCTGGGCTGATGTATCTACAGGGGCCTTTCACGTGAGCGAAGTGAGCGGCTTGGTTCTGGAACCTCTATTGGCGCGGCTATCCCCGGGGGAGGTATTGACCTCACAAAACCTGCCGGAAAATTTGCGTAACACGTTGGAAGCGGCAGGACACACATTGTCGCCTCTTGCCCCCTCGAGCTTTGATAGCGAATCTGCCAAGGAGCGGGTCGGCGGGCTATTCGGGGTCTCGTCACTCGACGGCTTTGGCAATTTTTCCCGAGCCGAACTCGCGGCCATGGGCGCCATAGTTGATTATCTCGAACTAACCCAATGCGGGAAGATGCCGGTTTTGCACCCACCGGTGCAGGAAAAACCCGGCAGTCGGATGCAAATTGATGCCTCGACAAGGCGCAACCTCGAACTTACCCGGACCCTTTCGGGAGAACGATCCGGCGCGTTGCTTGCAGTAATTGACCGGACACAAACCGGCAGCGGGGCGCGCTTGCTCGAAAGCCGGTTAACGAGCCCTTCCAACGACTTACCGGCTATCAACTATCGGTTGGATATGGTGCAGGGCTTTGTCGAAAACCAGAGCATTTGCAGTGATTTTCGCAGCCGCCTTGTGCAAGTTCCCGATATGGAACGCGCCCTTTCGCGGTTATCGCTGGAGCGAGGAGGCCCGCGCGATCTTGCCGCCATCCGCCAAGCGCTCGAACAGGCGTCATTGCTAGGCCAAACACCTTTGCCTGCCGAAATTCCGGAAGGAATCGCCAATGCGTTGGCGTTGATGCAGGGACAGGATGCTCTGGTCAGCTTATTGGACAAGGCTCTGGTTGCCGAGCCACCCATTTTGGCGCGAGATGGCGGGTTTGTCGCAAAGTCCTTTAACGAAGATCTCGACGAAGCACGAGAGTTACGCGATGAAGGGCGCGGAGTAATTGCCGCAATGCAGGCCGTATTTTCGCGGGAAACCGGTATTAATGCATTAAAAGTAAAGCATAATAATGTGCTTGGGTACTTTATTGAAACCCCGGCCACCCACGCTGAAAAAATGCTGAATCCGCCGCACTCTGAAACTTTCATTCATCGACAAACGACAGCAAATGCGGTGCGGTTTACAACGGTTGAGCTTTCGGCGCTTGAAACTCGAATACTCAATGCAGGCGGCCGGGCACTCGAAATCGAAAAACGCATTTTCGAAGATCTTCGCAAGGCGGTTCTGGCCAATGCCGCCGAGATTTCAAACGCTGCGCGCGCGCTCGCCGAAATTGACCTTAGCACCGCACTGGCTGTGCTGGCCATCGAGGAAGACTGGGTACGACCGCAGCTTGATAGCTCCCGCGCGTTCGAGATTTCAGGCGGGCGCCATCCGGTCGTAGAAGCGGCCCTTCGCTCAACGGGTAAGCCATTTATCGCCAATAATTGCGACCTAAGCAGTGACAAAAAGCCGGTTTGGTTGCTCACCGGGCCAAATATGGCGGGTAAATCGACCTTTTTACGGCAAAACGCAATTATCGCGATATTGGCGCAAATGGGGGCCTATGTGCCGGCTGCCTCCGCTCATATCGGGTTGGTGGACCAACTGTTCAGTCGGGTTGGCGCAGCGGATGATCTGGCGCGCGGGCAATCGACATTTATGGTCGAGATGGTTGAGACCGCGGCGATCCTCAATCAGGCCGGCCCGCGGGCGCTGGTAATTCTGGATGAAATCGGACGCGGGACTGCAACCTATGACGGGCTTTCCATTGCCTGGGCAACTTTGGAAAACCTGCATGATATTAACAAATGCCGGTCTCTATTTGCTACGCATTATCATGAACTTACTGCATTAGCAGACACCCTTACAGGCTTACATAACGCCACGGTTTCAGTGCGGGAATGGAAAGGGGATGTGATTTTTCTTCATGAAGTCACGGCCGGTGCTGCCGATAGGTCCTACGGTGTACAGGTCGCCAAACTGGCCGGGCTGCCCACGGCCGTCATCTCTCGGGCACGCGCGGTGTTAAGCATGTTGGAAAAACGGGAGCGGGAGAGCGCCGGAAAAGTGTTGATCGATGATTTGCCACTTTTTGGACAGGTACAACCAGAGCCAAAACCGGAATCAGAGATTGAATCCATTCTTGAGAATGTATTGCCTGATGAGCTCTCTCCACGAGAAGCCTTGGCTTTGGTTTATGAGTTGAAGAGCAAACTTTAGGGGGCAGCCGCCCCCTTTTCCAATTTCTTCCGCATCCACCAATGAGAATTGGAAGCCTATTCTTCTGTTTTCACCGGATCGGTGTTTGACGAAACACCAACCTGCGCTGCGCGGATCAACCGGCCAGCAATCGTAAAACCATGCGCCATTGTTTGAATAACCGTGCCTTTGACAGTATTGGGCACCGGTGCCTCAAACATCGCTTGGTGGAGTTTAGGGTCAAACTTTTCACCCACGGCTGGGTCAAGTTTAACGATTTTGTGCTTTTCAAACACAGCAAGCAGCTCACGCTGGGTTAATTCCAAACCTTCAACAAGAGCAGCGGACTCTTCGCGCAATTTATCATCTATGGTTTCCAAAGCCCGATCCAGATTGTCGTGAACCGATAAAAGATCCCGCGCCAGTTTGGTGCCACCATAGGCCTCCGCCTCGCGCCGGTCACGCTCTCCACGCTTGCGCATGTTTTCGGTCTCGGCCATCGCCCGCATCAAACGGTCCTTGAGTTGGCGGTTTTCGTTTTCCAGCTCTTCCACAGAGGCTGGCTCCATATCCGCCAACTCCTGCTCTTCCATTTCCGCTTCAATCTCGTCGATATCATCCAGAAAGGCGTTTTCTTTATCGTCAATCATTTCGTTTTACCTTTGTCCTGACGGACCGGAGACCAGCCTTCCCATCAATTGCGCGGTATAATCCACTATCGGGACTATACGGGCGTAATTCAGATGAGTCGGGCCGATGACACCAACCGCGCCAACAATTTTTCGCTCGGTATTCATATAGGGAGAAACCACCAAAGAGGAACCCGAAAGTGAGAAAAGTTTGTTCTCTGAACCAATAAAAACACGCACACCGTCACCTTCTTTGGTCAGAGATAGCAAATTCTCCAAATCCCGCTTGCGTTCAAGGTCGTCAAACAGGTGGCGGATGCGCTCAAGATCTTCTTCATTGGCGTTTTCATCAAGCAAATTGGCGCGGCCGCGCACGATCAAACGCTCAGGGGTACCTTCGGGGCTGTCTGCCCACACGGCAACGCCCAACTCAATAAGCTTTTGAGATAAGATATTGAGTTCATTTTGGTTTTTAGAAACTTCACGTGAAACAATCTGGCGAAATTCGTCAACCGTGTGGCCTTCCATCACCACATTGAGAAAATTGGCTGCCTCGCGCATGGCAGATGGGGTCATCCCGACAGGCGGCGTGAAAATCCGGTTTTCGACCTGACCATCGGCGGTTACAAGCACAACGAGCGCACGATCCGGGGCCAGCGAGATAAATTCAATATGCTTAATAGCAGATTCGGTTTTTGGAGCCAGTACAAGGCTCGCACCTTGAGTCAGGCCAGAAAGCATTTTGCCTGCTCTATCAAGGGCTGTCTGAATATCTACCGTTTCCGGCGGCATGGACTTTTCGATCTCACTTCGATCCACCCCCGAAATACCGCCTATCTCCAACAATCCGTCGACAAAAAGTCTCAAGCCTTGCTGGGTTGGCAGCCTTCCCGCTGAAATATGCGGACTATCAAGCAGGCCAAGATGTTCGAGATCTTGCATCGTGTTCCGGATTGTTGCCGCCGAAACCTGCTCTGCCAGCTGACGGCTAAGCGTACGAGAGCCAACCGGCTCTCCGGTATCAAGATATGACTCCACGATCAGGCGAAAAACTTCGCGCGAGCGTTCGTTAAGCTGTGTAATTGGGGGTAGCTGGGCCATATGTATCTCACTTTGCCCTGAAAATAGGCGCTGACGCACGCATGGTCAATGCTGGACGCTCGCGCCATCGCGCGCTAAGAGAGAAGCGAGATATATCAGGAGAGACCCATGCGCCCATCCGGCCGGACAGCAGACACAATGCGCGACATTGCGATTGAAACCAACGTGACCAAACATGCCGAAGGCTCGTGCCTGATCAAATGCGGTGATACCCATGTGCTGTGTACAGCTACACTCGAAGGCCGCGTGCCACCTTGGCTTCGCAATACCGGGCTGGGTTGGGTTACGGCGGAATACGGAATGCTGCCACGCTCCACTGGCTCGCGCATGCGTCGCGAGGCGACCGCTGGCAAGCAATCTGGTAGAACCCAAGAAATTCAACGTCTTATAGGGCGCAGCCTGCGGGCTGGGGTTGACCGTGTGGCGCTTGGTGAACGACAGATAACCGTGGATTGTGATGTAATTCAGGCTGATGGCGGCACCCGCTGCGCCTCAATCACAGGCGGCTGGATCGCGCTTCGAATGGCGGTAAACAAGCTGCTGGAAACAGGTGAGATCAAGCAAGACCCGTTGACTGACCACGTCGCAGCTGTTTCTTGCGGGATATATGGCGGCCAGCCCGTGCTGGACCTTGACTATCTGGAAGATTCCGATGCCGGAACCGATGCGAATTTTGTAATGACCGGCGCACAGGGTTTGGTAGAAATTCAAGGCTCGGCTGAAGGCGCAACTTTTAGTCGCAGTGAGTTTGACCAACTCATGGATCTTGCCGAAAAAGGTGTTTCCGAGTTGGTGGCCGCTCAGAAAGCCGCGGTGGATGCGTAAACTAACCGGAAAACTGGTGGTCGCGACTCATAATCAAGGTAAACTTGATGAGATTGCCCGACTCATGGAGCCTTTTGGCGTAGAGACTGTTTCCGCCGGACAGCTTGGCTTTGATGAGCCAGAGGAAACCGAATCTACGTTTGTGGGCAACGCGCGGATCAAGGCACACTATGCCGCTAAAAAGAGCGGGCTTCCGGCGCTGGCGGATGATAGTGGCATTGAAATTGACGCCCTTGGCGGCGCCCCGGGGGTTTATACGGCTGACTGGTCCGAAACTCCGAACGGGCGCGATTTTGTGATGGCAATGACCCGTGCCTGGGATGAACTTGAAGCAATTAACGCCCCTGCCCCCCGCGTGGCACGGTTTTGCTCCACATTGGTTTTGGCGTGGCCCGATGGTCATGACGAGGTTTTTGAGGGTAAAATCGAAGGTCAGGTTGTGTGGCCGATGCGTGGCGAAGAGGGCCACGGCTTTGACCCTATCTTCATGCCTGATGGTTACGATATCACTTTTGGTGAGATGGATCGCTGGGAAAAAAACCGGATAAGCCACCGCGGTCGGGCATTTGAAAAGCTGGTAAAGGGTTGTTTTGATGCGTAAATCAGAGAGAAAGCTAATTTCTACCGGTTCGCCATTTGAGGAAACAATGGGCTATAGCCGCGCGTTGGTTCAGGGAGATTGGTGCTTCGTTTCTGGCGTAACCGGTTATGATTACAGTACTATGGTGATGCCGGAAACGGTTGACGCGCAAGCGCGCAACTGCTTTGCGACCATCGCCGATGTACTGGCCGAGGCGGGCTTTGAAATGGCTGATATTGCCCGGGTGCAATATACGGTGGCAGATGCTGCGCTGGTTGACCAATTGGTCTCCTCACTTGGTGACGCGCTCGGTGATATCCGCCCAGCAGCGACAATGATCATTGCCGGATTGATCAAACCCGAAATGCTGATCGAGATCGAGGTCACCGCGTTCCGTGGATGATTGGCAACACGGCGGGTTCGGAGTCTATGTCCATTGGCCATTTTGTTTGGCAAAATGCCCTTATTGTGACTTTAACAGCCATGTAAGCCGTGAGGTCGATCACGAACAATGGCGGAAAGCCTTTGTTTCCGAGCTTCAGCACTCTGCCTCACTCACCGGTCCCCGAAAGGTAGATTCAATATTTTTTGGCGGTGGCACGCCCAGCCTGATGGAAGCTGAAACGGTTGCCACGGTCATAGATGAAATCGACAGGATTTGGGGTATTCGGCCCAATGCCGAGATAACATTGGAGGCCAATCCGACCTCGGTTGAAGCCAACAAGTTTGTTGACTTCAGTCAAGCTGGTGTCAATCGTATTTCCATGGGAATACAATCGCTTAACGATGATGATCTTAAGGCGTTAGGCAGAATGCACTCGGTTGATGAAGCCCTAAAGGCCTTTGATATTGCGAAAAAACATTTTGAGCGCGTCAGTTTTGATCTTATCTATGCACGCCAAAAACAAACAGCCAAGCACTGGTTTACCGAGCTACGCCGCGCGCTTGATCTGGCCGTTGACCACCTGTCGCTTTACCAGCTAACCATTGAGCA
>DFBP01000245.1:0-4352 GCA_002366685.1 Rhodobacterales bacterium UBA3077
CCAGCACGATATCACTGAAATCGCCAAACCAGCTTGCGACATCGCGGTTGGTCCAGCCGCCAAGTTCCGCCAGCGCTGGGGGCAGTTCCCAGTGATAAAGCGTGAGGTGCGGTTGCAGGCCACGGGCGAGCGTTGCATCGACCAGCCGATCATAAAAATCGAGCCCCTCAGCGTTCACCTGCCCGCGCCCTTCGGGCAGCACCCGCGCCCAACTGGTTGAGAATCGGTAAGCATCAAAGCCGCGCAAGAGGTCGAGATCGGCCTCATAGCGGTGGTAGTGGTCACAGGCGGTTGCGCCGTTTTCATTGCGGATAACGTTGCCGGGGGCGGCGGCAAATGTGTCCCAATGGGTGGGGCCGGCACCGCCAAACTTGTGGCCCTCGATCTGGTAAGCCGAAGTGGCAGCCCCAAAAAGAAAACCCTCGGGAAAATCGCTTCGCTTCAGCATTAGCTGGCCCCTTTGGGTGCCGGTCCGGTGCTTTCGCCAACGGTCAATTCGCTTTCCAGCAGCGTGTGCTGCGGCGTGGTATCGCCCGACTGGATGATATCAAGTAACGCCTGCGCACAAAGCTGCCCGGCCAGATGCACGGACGACTTTGTCGCCGTAAAAATCGGAATGTCCGCCCCGTTGGGCAGGTAGGACAGAGCGTCATCATGGATCACCACAGAAACATCGCGCCCCATCTTTTTGCCGGCATCCCCGATGGCACGCCGCACCCCAATGGCCATAATCATCGAAGATACAGTAAAGGCCGTGGGCGGGTTGGTACCGGCAAGCATCCGGTGTGCCGAGCGGTATCCGAATTCTTCGGTCATTTCTCCGGCCACCATCAGGGCCGGGTCCGGCGAGAGGCCGCGCTGGCTGAAAGCGTCCAGAAAGCCGTCTTTCCGGCGCTGGGCAAAATCCATGAACTCCAGCCCGTTGATCAAAGCGATCCGGCGATGCCCGAGATCCATCAGAAAGTTGGCGGCCCGCTCGAAGGAGCGACGGTTGTTGACATCCACCCAGCTATAACCGGTATCACCATCGCTGGCGCGCCCGTGCACCACAAAGGGTAGGCCAAGGCTTTGCAACAGGCTGATACGTGAATCATTGGGCTTTGGCCCGTGTACGATTACACCGTCAACAGAGGCCTTGGCCGCGAGGTCGCGGTAGGTCAGCTCCTCCTCCACGTCGGGCACCATGGAGAGCAGCATATCATGGGAATTGCGGGAATAAACCTCGCCCGCGCCCGCGATAAAATCGGCAAAAACCGGGTTGACGATTTCATGTTTGGTCGAGATCGGAATTACGTGGCCAATGGCCATAGACCGCCCGGTGGCCAGGCTTTTGGCGCGCGGATTCGGCCGGTAGTTATGGGCGAGGGCTGCCGCCTTCACGCGTTTCCGCGTCGCCTCGTTGACTTCGGGATAGTCGTTCAAAGCCCGGCTAACCGTAGTTTGAGAGAGCCCCAGCAACAATGATAGATCTTTAAGTTTCATTTCAAAGCGCTTTAAAAAAAGTTTTGAATGGCATCCTAGCAAGGAACCAGGGTGCGGAAAAGAGATTTCTAAAAAAACTTGCCCAAAAGCACATATAAAAGGGATTTATTGATCCACAGGTGTTGACAGAATCTCAAAAATGCATGACTTTCAAATTATTCAAAGCGCTTTGGGAGATGTTTGAAACGCTTTGGGGGTTTTTATAGGCACGCTGCGTGCCGAATTGGAGGAAACTATGAAACACCTTTTATATGCTGGCGCGGCTGCGCTGGCCCTTTCGGCCGGAATGGCCACTGCCGGTTCGCATCTGGCGGGCGAGCAGGTCACCGTGTTTGGCCCATGGCTCGGGCCGGATCAGGAGAACGCTGAAGCTGTGCTTGCCGGCTTTGCTGCCGCTACGGGTGCCGATGTGCGCTATGTAGGCTCTGACAGTTTTGAGCAACAAATTCTGGTGGATGCCGAAGCGGGTTCTGCCGCCAACGTATCTGTGTTCCCGCAACCGGGGCTGGCTGCTGATATGGCATCGCGCGGCTTTCTGACACCTCTGGCAGACGGCACCGCCGACTGGGTTCGCGAGAACTATGCTGCGGGCCAGTCATGGGTTGACCTTGGCACTTATGCCGGGCCGGATGGCTCCGACAGCCTTTACGGCTTCTTTTATAAAATCGACGTAAAATCGTTGGTCTGGTATATACCGGAAAACTTCGAAGATGCGGGTTATGAAATTCCGGGTTCGATGGAAGAGCTGATCGCTTTGAGCGACCAGATCGTGGCGGATGGCGGCACCCCGTGGTGTATTGGCCTCGGTTCCGGTGGGGCTACTGGTTGGCCAGCAACCGACTGGGTTGAAGACATGATGCTGCGCACGCAAACGCCTGCGGTTTATGACCAGTGGGTGAGCAACGAAATTCCGTTTAATGATCCGCGCGTTGTGGCGGCGATTGACGAATTCGGCGTATTTGCCCGCAATGACGACTATGTTGCCGGTGGCGCAGGTACGGTGGCTTCCACCGACTTCCGTGACAGCCCCAAAGGCATGTTTAGCTCACCCCCACAGTGCTACATGCACCGTCAGGCCAGCTTCATTCCGGCCTTCTTCCCTGAAGGCACTGTTGTGGGCGAGGATGCAGACTTCTTCTACTTCCCCGCCTTCGCTGGCAAAGATCTCGGTTCGCCGGTTCTGGGTGCAGGCACCGTTTGGGGCATCACCAATGATAGCCCGGGCGCACACGCTCTGATCGAGTATCTCGAATCGGCTGAAGCGCACGAGATCTGGATGGCCCGCAAAGGCTTCCTGACCCCGCATCTCGGTGTTGACACCTCGGTCTTCAGTGACCCGACCCTGCGCAAGATGAATGACATCCTGCTCGGTGCCACAACCTTCCGCTTTGACGGTTCCGACCTGATGCCGGGCGGTGTGGGTGCCGGTTCGTTCTGGACAGGTATGGTTGACTACGCTGGCGGCAAATCTGCCCAAGACGTAGCGGACGCCATTCAGGTTTCCTGGGACGCACTGAAATAAGAAGCCATAGTGGAATCCGGCTCAACGGTCGGGTTCCGCTCTTTTTATTAACGGGGGGTAGAATATGCATCCGGCACTGCAAGGGCTTATAACCATTGTGATTGGCATCAGCGGTTGCGTTGGCTATTTCTACTTCTCCAACCAATTTATAGATAAAGTTTTGTTCCCGCCGCGCGGGGAAAACGCAGGGCGCAATATCAACCGCGCGAATATGATCCGCCCTTGGCTATTCCTTTTGCCCGCCCTTTTGGCGCTGGGCCTCTATCTGGCCTATCCGGTTTACGAAACCCTGCGGCTCTCCTTGACCGAGCGCTCGACTCTGCCGGACGGAACCACCGCTTATGCTTTTGTCGGGCTCGACAATTACGGCCAGATGATGCGCGAGCCAAAATTCTGGGAAGCGCTGCGGAATAACGCTATGTGGCTTCTGGTTGTACCGGCGCTTTCCACGGCATTCGGGTTGCTGGCTGCGCAACTGACCGACCGGATCAAATGGGGGGCTGCGGCCAAATCCATGATCTTTATGCCGATGGCCATTTCCTTTGTGGGCGCTGCGGTGATCTTCAAGCTGGTTTATGATGCCCGCCCCGTTACCCAAGATCAGATCGGGGCGTTAAACGCGATCTATCTAGCGCTGGGCGGGACCGAGCCGCAAACATGGTTGACCATCCCGATCTGGAATAATTTCTTCCTGATGGCGGTGCTGGTCTGGATTCAAACCGGCTTTGCGATGGTGATCCTCTCGGCGGCCCTGCGGGGCATACCCGAAGGTACAATCGAGGCTGCGATTGTTGACGGGGCGAACCCGTTTCAGCTGTTTTTCAAGATCAAGGTGCCTCAGATTAAAGGCACAATTATGGTGGTCTGGACCACCATCACGATTGTGGTGCTCAAAGTGTTCGACATCGTGTTTGCCATGACCAACGGTCAGTGGGAAACGCAGGTGCTGGCGAACTATATGTTCGACAAATTGTTCCGTGCCAATGACTGGGGCGTAGGTTCGGCCAGTGCGATGGTCATCATGCTGCTGGTTACGCCGATCCTTGTCTGGAACGTGCGCAATGCGCGCAAAGAAATGAAATAGGGGGTAGGAATATGGATATTGCCGGATCAAAATCCAGCCTGACATGGGCCGTTCATATCTCTGTGTTGGCGCTTGTGCTTTTATGGCTGTTCCCGACCATCGGGCTTCTGGTTTCTTCCTTCCGCACGGCGGACCAAATCTCGACAAGCGGTTGGTGGAAAGCCATGTTCCCTTCTGAGCAAAACCTTATTTTGCGGGCGGATTCGCCTGAAATGCAGGTGCAGGAAGGGGGCCTTTATGTGATCGAAGGCGATCTTTTCGAGG
>DFBP01000245.1:4379-10092 GCA_002366685.1 Rhodobacterales bacterium UBA3077
GGCGAAGCTGGCGAATTGAATAACGGCGGGAGCATCACCGTTTCCCCAACTGGGCATTACCGGATGACCCATACAGAACCGTTTGAAGGTACCCGTGGCCAGCGGATATTTTTGACCGCAACCACGCCGCCGGAGTTTACGCTGGACAACTATAAAAATGTGCTTCTGGATCCTTCAAATAGCGAGGGTATGGCAAAAGCGTTTTTCAATACGTTAACAGTAACCATTCCGGCGACCATCATCCCGATTTTGATCGCGGCCTTTGCCGCCTATGCGCTCGCATGGATGGAGTTTCCGGGCCGCGCCTTGCTGATTGCCACTATCGTTGGTCTGCTTGTGGTGCCCTTGCAACTGGCGTTGATCCCGCTTCTGAAATTCCATAACGAGATCGGGATCGGCAAGGGTTACTTGGGCACATGGATGGCCCATACCGGATTTGGTTTACCGCTCGCGATCTACTTGCTGCGCAACTATATGGTTGGCTTACCGCGGGATATTATTGAAAACGCCAAGGTGGACGGCGCGTCCGACTTTCAGATATTCGTAAAAATCATCTTGCCGCTGAGCTTTCCGGCACTGGCATCTTTTGCGATCTTCCAGTTCTTGTGGACATGGAATGACCTTCTCGTCGCGCTGGTGTTCCTGATCGACTCAACCGGTGAAACCACGGTGATGACCAAGCAGATTGTGGAGCTATTGGGCACGCGGGGCGGCAATTGGGAAATCCTTGCCACGTCGGCCTTTGTTTCCATTGCGGTGCCGCTTATGGTCTTCTTTACAATGCAGAAATATCTGGTGCGCGGCTTATTGGCCGGCTCCGTCAAGTAACAGAATAGAATAGGAAAATATGATGAGTTCAGCACAGGCCATACAAACCCAATTCGAAACCCACCCCAGTGCGGACTGGTGGCGCGGGGCGGTGATCTACCAGATATATCCGCGCAGCTTTCAGGATAGCACCGGCAACGGCGTTGGTGATTTGCGCGGTATTGTGCAGCGCCTGCCTTACATTGCTTCGCTCGGGGCGGATGCGATCTGGATATCGCCGTTTTTCACCTCGCCAATGGATGATTTTGGCTATGACGTGGCTGATTATTGCGACGTTGATCCGATGTTTGGCACCTTGGCCGATTTTGATGCAGTGGTTGATGCGGCACATGAACTGGGCCTGATGGTCATGATAGACCTTGTGCTTAGCCACAGCTCCGAGCAGCACCCTTGGTTTAAGGAAAGCCGCAAAAGCCAGGACAATGACAAATCAAACTGGTATGTCTGGGCAGAGGCTCAGCCCGATGGCTCGCCGCCCAATAACTGGCTATCCATTTTTGGAGGCTCGGCATGGCATTGGGATTCGCGCCGCTGCCAGTATTTCCTGCATAATTTTCTGGCCTCCCAGCCGGATCTGAACCTGCATGAACCACAGGTGCAGGATGCCTTGCTGGATGTTGCACGATTCTGGCTGGAGCGCGGGGTGAATGGTTTCCGGCTGGATACCATCAATTTCTATTTTGCCGACAAGCTGCTGCGCGATAACCCGCCCCTTGCGCCTGAACTGCGCAACAGCACCATCGCGCCCATGGTGAACCCCTATAATCATCAGGAGCACCTCTACTCCAAAAACCAGCCGGAGACGCTGGATTTCCTGCGCCGGCTTCGTGCGGTGATGGACCCTTACAATGCGGCTGCGGTCGGTGAAGTTGGGGACGCCCAACGCGGGTTGGAAATTCTTGGCCAGTATACTGCCGGTGATGACCTGATGCAGATGTGCTATGCCTTCGAGCTCTTATCGGGCGAGCGCCCCACGGCCGCGACACTAGCATCCATTTTTACCAAGGTTGACGCGGTTGCCGCTGATGGATGGGCCTGCTGGGCCTACTCAAACCATGATGTGCAACGCCATAAAAGCCGCTGGGCGCTGAGTGATGCCGCAGACCGTTGCTTTGCCACCCTGCTGATGTGTTTGCGCGGCTCGGCCTGTATTTACCAAGGCGAGGAGCTTGGCCTGCCGGAAGCCGATGTACCGTTTGAAGCCTTGCAGGACCCTTACGGAATAGAATTCTGGCCCGAGTTTAAAGGACGGGACGGCTGCCGCACGCCCATGGTCTGGGAGCGCTCCAACACCAATGGCGGGTTTTCCAGCAGTGCGGACCTGTGGTTGCCTGTTCCGGCAGCGCATCTCTCACATGCGGCGGCGAGCGCTGAATCCGACCCTGACGCGCTGATCCACCACTACCGCAAGGCCATTGCTTTTCGCCACAACCACAGCGTTTTGCAAAGCGGAAATATGACCGACTTGCGCGCTGATGGCGATGTGTTCAGCTTCGTGAGAGCCGGCACCGGAGGCACCCTGTTTTGCGCTTTCAATCTGGCGGAATCCGCTACCCAAATCACTTTGCCTCACGGCAACTGGCAGCAGCTCGGGCAAGAGCTGGCCAGTGCTTCAATCAACCCTGATGGAACCTTAATCCTCGAGCCTTGGCAGTGCTGCCTTGTTTTGAAGACCGGATAAAGGAAAAGAAACCCATGGCGAGCCTAAAACTAACCAACATTGCCAAATCCTACGGGGATGTGAGCGTCTTGGAGGATATTAACCTCGATATCACCCCCGGTGAGCTAATCGTTTTTGTGGGCCCTTCCGGATGCGGGAAATCCACCTTGCTTCGCATGATCGCCGGACTGGAGAAAATAACCGGAGGCACACTGGAGATTGACGGGGTTGTGGTTAACGACGTGCCACCCTCGCTGCGGGGTATTGCGATGGTGTTTCAGTCCTATGCGCTTTATCCGCATATGACGGTGCGCGATAACATGTCTTTTGCACTCAAGATTGCCAAGAAGTCGAAAGAGGAAGTTGATGCGGCGGTGAATAATGCTGCGCGAATTCTGCAACTGGAAGACTATCTCGACCGCTTGCCAAAAGCACTTTCGGGCGGTCAGCGGCAGCGGGTGGCGATCGGGCGCTCGATTGTTCGTGATCCGAAGGTCTATCTGTTTGATGAACCGCTCTCAAATCTTGATGCCGCCTTGCGTGTGGCCACACGGATCGAGATTGCGCAGCTCAAGGAAAGCATGCCCGACACCACCATGATCTATGTGACCCATGATCAGGTAGAGGCGATGACTCTTGCAACCCGGATTGTGGTGCTGGCCAATAAAGGCATTGCGCAGGTCGGCTCTCCGCTTGACCTCTACGAGCGGCCCGAAAACGAGTTTGTGGCGCAGTTCATCGGCTCTCCGGCGATGAACCTGTGGCCGGGGGTTGTGACCGGTACCGGCACCCAAACCATGGTTGACCTTGGCGGCGGTTGTCAGGCGGTTTCTGACGTGCCGACAACCGAAGCGGACATGGGATTGAAGGTGAACGTCGGGGTGCGGCCCGAGGATTTGCTGGCGACTGAGGGCACACCTGTTTTCACAGGTGAGGTGCATTATACCGAGCTTCTGGGTGAGGTGACACAGATCTATTTCGAACCGAAAAATGGCGATGACCCGGCGATTGCCAAGCTTCCCGGCATTGTGCGGGACCTCCGCGACAGCACCTTGAGCCTCGGGGCTGATCCGGCGAAAGTACATATATTTGCGGACGGCAAATCGCTGCTCTACCGGTAAATTCGCAGCCTAAAAACCGCATCAGCCTTGGCTGTGCGTTTGTTACCCTCTTGGTTGTTGTGTTGCCCATTCGGAGAAATGGACCGCCTGCCAAAGATACCGCGCCGGTTAGAAAAGCCTGATGCCGAATGATCAGGAAATGGTCTTAGCCCTAGGCGCACCGTTTTTTTGGCCGGCTGCTGAGGGAGAAGGAATTTCATTGCCCGACGCGACATCTCCGATCAGCTTTGCAGCTTTGTCCGGCATGTGCAGAATATTGCGAATTGGTTAAGGCGAGGTGAGCGGAGCGTTCGGTGGCAAGTTATGCCACCGCGCTTGAAATACCAGCTGTGCGCGCCGAGGTGTTCCGGCACCAAAATGCTCAGTCAGGCAGGCCTGTGCGTGGCTCAAAGCTTATGGTATGAATTCACGCAACTAAGTTTCAACCAAGGACATCAAAGAGCAATAGACACCCCCAATAACTTTCCTTATGACCTAAGCAGATCGGATGTAGATGAGCGCATTTCTCATCGGGTGAATATCATCCCCGAAGAATTACCGGTTTCCCATAAAGAGTGTCTTTCTGAATAATTTTTGAGGGCCCTTCGATTAAGTGTTTTTTAACCAAACCATAGGTTTATCAATTGATGAGAGATAGGCAGCAGGTAACAAGAGTTTTCTGGTTGTACGCGTTACTGGTTTCGGTCGCTATCCACTGGACCATGCCGATTCTCGGGGATGAAGCCTATATGGTTTCCTGGGGCCGTAATCCGGCGCTGGGGTACTATGACCATCCACCTCTGACGGGCTGGGTTTCTTCGGTGATCTACAAGGCCGAGGCGTTTCTGGGTATTTCGCAGCATGGCACGCTTCACCGGATTTTCATATTTGGCCTTGCCATATTCACAATCTTCTGGCTGCGTGGATATCTCAGGCGCCGTTTTCCGGATGCCGAGGTTTGGACCGCTTTGTCATCGATCGCTGTTTTGCCCGCGACGCTGGTGTTCTTTAATAATTTTTACAACGATACCGTTCTCACTTTCTTCCTGCTTGGCTTTCTGGTCGAAACCGAACGCGCCTTGCGACTACCTGCCAGCCGTATTTCCCTTATAGCCGCAGGTGTGTTTTTTGGCCTCGCGCTTTTCACCAAATACACAGCCGCTGTGTTTTATCTTGGCGTGGTTGTGGCACTGCTGACCACAGTTGCGGGGCGGCATTTTCTATTCCGCCGGTTCGTTTTGATTACCCTGATTGCCTCGATACCCTTTATCGGGAATATGATCTGGAACTACTACAATTGTGGCGTCAACCTCGCGTTTAATTTTGCGTTTCGGGACATCAAGGTCGGAATGGTTGGCTGGGCCTACGGCATTCTGTCTTTTCTCCTAATTATGGGGCCAACAATTGTTTTCATCATTTTGCGGAGTTTTCGAAAATTTGAGGGGCGTCCACTCGGTTTTTTCACACTCGCTTTATACGGCACGTTGGCAATTATGCTGATCTTTGCGCTGCAACGGGGATATTTTGGCCCGAATTGGGCGGTGCCGTTGCTGGCACCGGCTATTCTGGCAGCTGCCGAGATTTTCTCAACCCGCCAGCTGCATCGGCTGAGAATATGGAACACGTCCTTTAGCGTCCTGATCGTGGCTCCGATGTTTGTGTTATTGGCGTCGAACAAGCTCGGGCTTGTCGATTTTGAGGATATTGGCCCCAAAGGTGTCCCGGCTTTGATGAATCAGGTATTTGACCTCGCAGACGGGTCGCTGAGTGAAGAGGTGGTGGCGCTTGCCGACGGGCGAATAATTGCAGCCATAAGGTATGGGCGCGGGGCTGAGCTGTCCAATAGCACGGGCGTTTCAACGGTTCTTTTCAGTGATCTGGTATTTGGCCGGAATCAGGACCTGTTCACCGACTATCGCGAACTTGACGGGCAGGAAATTGTATTCCTGCCACACAATATTGAGTTGGGGACGGATTTGGCTGACGAAATTTTCGCAAGCTATGAAATTGAAACCGTTGAAGGGTTTCGCCAGTCCTATCCTGTGATCATCGGGCACAGTTTTGACTATTTAGCCTATCGTGAAGAAATGATCCTGCCGGTACTGGCGAAATATTACGACAGTTC
>DFBP01000201.1:0-290 GCA_002366685.1 Rhodobacterales bacterium UBA3077
CCGCCAACGGTTACGTTGGTTGTCGCGTTGATGATCTCTAGCGCCATTTGGCTGGCTTTACGGGTCGCAACTTTCGGTGCATCGGCGCAAAGCATTTTGCGGTAATCGGTCATCGCTTTGTTGAGTGCGGCCAGATCAGGCCCCGCTTGAGCCGCGCGGAAAGCTTCCGCCTGGCTTGAGCCTTCCAAGCGCGCGGCCCATTCAGCTTGCGCATTGTTGCCTTTTGCCGAGATGGCTTCCCAAGCACCTTTTACGTCTGCCGGAACGATGAACGGTGCATGTGGCCAGCC
>DFBP01000201.1:473-7207 GCA_002366685.1 Rhodobacterales bacterium UBA3077
TCAATACAGATCGAGTTATCGTCCCACATTACGATCAGTTTACCGAGGCCAAGGTTGCCAGCAAAATCGATCGCCTCGTGGGAGATGCCTTCCATCAGGCAACCGTCACCGGCGATTGTATAAGTGTGGTGATCAACCAGATCATCCCCAAAACGGGCGTTGCTCATCCGCTCGGCGAGCGCCATGCCCACAGCCGTAGCAAGGCCGGAGCCGAGCGGGCCGGTGGTGGTTTCAATACCTTTAGCGTGGCCATATTCTGGGTGGCCCGCCGTGCGGGCACCCATCTGGCGGAAGTTGCGGATCTGGTCCATGCCCATGTCGTCATAGCCGAGCAGGTGGTGCATGGAGTAAAGCAGCATGGAGCCGTGACCCGCAGAAAGCACGAAGCGGTCGCGGTCAGCCCAATCGGGGTTGGCCGGATCAATATTCATGAAGCGGTTGAACAGCACGGTGGCAACATCGGCCATGCCCATAGGCATGCCGGGGTGGCCGGAATTTGCTGCTTGAATCGCATCCATGCTCAAAGCACGGATCGCGTTAGCCATATGTTTTTCCATCATTAAATCTCCCTAGGCGCGTTTGGCGTTATCTGCGAGGCGCAGGATAAGCGGGGTCAAAATTAGCTGCATGGCGAGGTCCATCTTGCCACCCGGTACAACAATCGAGTTGGCGCGGCTCATCCAGCTGCCTTCAATCATGTTGGTAAGGTATTGGAAGTCAATCCCGCGTGGGTTTTTGAAGCGGATCACCACGAGGCTTTCATCGGCTGTCGGGATCGAGCGGGCGATGAACGGGTTCGAGGTATCCACAACCGGCACGCGCTGGAAGTTGATGTCGGTTTCCGAAAATTGCGGGGTGATGCAGTTCACGTAAGCGTCCATCCGGCGCAGGATCACATCGGTGATCGCCTCGGTGGAATAGCCGCGCTGGTCGCGGTCCCGGTGGATTTTCTGGATCCATTCGAGATTGATAACCGGCACAACGCCAACTTTGAGGTCTGCATATTTTGGCAGATCAACGGTGTCGTTTTTTACAGCGCCGTGCAGGCCCTCGTAAAACAGTATATCGGTGCCGCTCTCGAATTCGGCCCAGTCGGTGAAAGTGCCGGAAGGGGCACCCAAGGCTTTGCCCTCTTCGTCGTTATGCACATAGTGGCGGGTTTTGCCCGCGCCGGTTTCTCCGTATTCACGGAACACACGCTCCAACTCGGAAAGCTCGTTGGCCTCAAAAGAGAAGTGGCTGAACGAGTGGTCTCCGGCAGCGATGCGCCTTTCGAACTCCACTTTCATGGCAGCACGATCAAAGGCGTGGAAGGCGTCGCCCTCGATGCTGACCGCTTTAATGCCTTCGCGGCGGAAGATCTGGTCAAAAGTGTTTTTAACCGTGGACGTGCCTGCGCCGGAAGAACCAGTAACAGAGATGATCGGGTGTTTGGTGCTCATTTTCTTGATCCTTAGGCGTTAAACAGGCCGCGCTTGCTGAACAGCGGCGAGATTTCGTTATCTGGCAGGTCGTGATAAGCGACGACCCGGGTAACTTTGTCTTTAGATCCAAACACCAGCGGGGTACGCCCGTGGAGCTCGGTCGGGGTTTGGTCCAGGATGCGGTCTTTGCCATCGGTGGCAATGCCGCCCGCCTGCTCAACCACAAAGGCAACCGGTGCGCCTTCGTAGATCATCCGCAAGCGGCCCATTTTGTAGCCTTCACGGTCATCACCTGGGTAAAGGAAGATACCGCCGCGGGAGATGATCCGGTGGGTTTCGGCGATAAGAGAAGCCACCCAGCGCATGTTGAAGTTTTTGCCGTGCACGCCCTCGGCGCCATCGATCATATCGTCGATATAGGCGCGGATCGGGTTTGGCCAATGGCGGTAGTTGGAGGCGTTAATCGCGTATTCCACCGCGTCGGGTACGATGCTCACGCGCGGGTTTACCAGCATAAACTCGCCATTTTCATGGTCGAGGATGAACATTGCGGTGCCGTCCCCCAAGGTGAGCATGATGCCGGTTTGCGGGCCAAAAATAATGTAGCCAGCGGCGATCTGCTCTTTACCGGGGCGCAGGAAACTCTCGTTGGCGCCGTCTTTGGCTTCAAAGATGGAAAAGATTGTGCCGATGGAAACATTCACGTCGATATTGGAGGAACCGTCGAGCGGATCAATCGCCAGTGCGAGGTGACCATCGGGATTCAGGGTGACAACCTCATCCTGCTCTTCCGAGGCGTAGTATTTAACCTGTGTCTTGGAAAGCTCGGCGGCAAACACATCATCTGCCATCACGTCGAGCGCTTTTTGCTGGTCGCCGCCAAGGTTTTCGCCCACGGCTCCGCCTAATTCGCCACCAAGGGCACCGCGAGAAATGAGAGCGGCAAGATCTTTGCCGACTTTGGCAAGCGCCAAAAGCGCCTCACCGAGGTCTTTGGGCTTGTCGGCGAGGAAGTCGCCGAAGGTCGTTTCGCTGGTCATCGAAGCTGTTTCCCGTTGGTTGCGAAAAAGTGAATGTGTGATCCATGACAGGTTGGGAGAAAAATAAAATTGAAAAAAATCTTTATTGCGTTAAACAAAACTATGATTCACGAAAATGCCATTACCCTAAAGCAACTGCGCGCGCTGGCCGCTATTGTGAAATCCGGAACCCTGACCGCCGCCGCCGAAGCGCTGAGTGTGACCACGCCGGCGGTCTCTACCCAACTCCGCTCGCTCGAGTCCAATTTTGGGGTTACGATGATGCATCGGGGGCCGGATGGCAAAACGGTGCTGACCCAGAGTGGCGAGGTTGTGCTGGCGACGGTCAGGCAAATCGAAAACTCGTTAAACTCTTGTTATGACAATATAAACGCCCTTAAGACCGGCAAGGTTGGCCACCTTACGCTCGGGGTTGTCAGCACGGCAAAATACTTTGCGCCGCGCATTGTGGTGGAAGCCAACCGCCAGCTTCCTGATGTGGAAGTCAGCCTGTTTGTGGGCAATCGGGCCGAGATCGTAGAGGCGCTTTCCGATAAGAAAATCGACCTTGCGATCATGGGTCGGCCGCCCAGAAATCCACCGGTAGATGCCGAAGTCTTGGGGGACAATCCGCATATTCTGGTCGGCCCGGCGGGGCATGCGCTGGCTGGCAAGCGCGACATTTCGTCCGAAGAATTGCTGTCTGAAACCTTTCTATCGCGCGAACGGGGCTCGGGAACGCGAATCCTGATGCAGCGATTCTTGGACCGCGTGGGCGAAGGTATGGAATACAAAACCATGACGATTGACTCGAGCGAAACCATCAAACAGTCGGCGATGGCGGGGCTGGGGCTGGCTTTTATCTCTGGGCAGGCGGTAAGCGCCGAGCTCGAGTCCGGCAGGCTGGTGAATATCGAATTTTCGGGCTTGCCGATTGTGCGCCACTGGTTTCTAATCAGCCGGGCAGGGCGCGACCTGCCACCGGTAGCGCGCGCCTTTGCTGATTTTCTGATCGGGCTGGAGGGGCAGTATTTGCCAAAGACACCATGAAAACACCGCTGATTTTTGATGGCCATAATGACGTGCTGCTCAAGCAATATGAAGGTGGAGCTGCCGCGCGCAAAGCGTTTACCACCGGAAATGAATTTCATATTGATGTGCCGAAAGCCATCAAAGGCGGATTTGGTGGCGGTTTCTTCGCGATCTGGGTGCCAAGCGTTATGGACGATGACGGCATTTTCGAGCGCATGATGCAGCCCGAATACGACATCCCGCTACCCGAGGCGATTGATCAGGGCTTTGCGCTGGCTGTTGCCATGAAGCAGGCGCGGGCACTGATGGACCTTGAAAGCGACGGGGCGCTCAAGATTTGCACAAACACCGCTGATATCCGCGCCACCATGGATAGTGGCAAGATGGCCGCGATTATGCACATGGAGGGAGCCGAGGCGATTGATGCCGATCTTGATGCGCTGCACGTGCTTCACCGCGCAGGTTTGCGCTCGCTCGGGCCGGTCTGGTCCCGCCCGACGATTTTTGCTCAGGGGGTGCCGTTTCGCTACCCTTCCACCGGGGATACCGGGCCGGGGCTAACGAAGGCCGGGTTTGACCTTGTGCGGGAGTGTAATGCGCTCGGGATTATGCTGGATATGTCCCACCTAAATGAAAAGGGCTTTTGGGATGTGGTTAAAACCAGTGATGCCCCGATTGTGGCAACCCATTCAAACACTTATGAAATATGCCCCAATGCGCGCAACCTGACCAATGACCAGCTGCACGCAATTCGCGATAGCAGCGGTATGGTGGGCTTAAACTTTGCCACAGCGTTTTTGCGGCCCGATGGCCAGATGAAGGCTGACACATCGCTGGAAGTTATGCTGCGCCATCTCGACCACCTGATCGAGCATGCGGGGGAGGATAATGTCGGCCTTGGTTCCGATTTTGACGGGGCGATGGTGCCGGAAGCCATCGGCGATATTTCAGGTTTACCCAACCTGCGCGAAGCCATGGTGGCGCACGGGTATAGTGACGCGCTGATGGAAAAACTGTGTAACGGCAACTGGATGCGGTTGTTGGATGTAACATGGAAGGGGTGACGAAACCGTAGTTTTACGGTATGATATTAGAGCAACCTTGGCTTGACTACGCGACAATTTGGCGGGTTAATGCTTGCACCAAGAGACTCAAGAACTATCACCATGAGTTTCCATAAAAAAACCAACAGGAGAAAGATCATGAACGCACTTCGTTCAACTATTTTCAGCACAGCCGTCGCGCTGGCTGCCGGGGTTAGCTTTACGCCCGCGCTGGCCGAGACGCCCGCGAATATGCTGATTATTGCCGCCCAGATCGACGATATCACCACGCTTGACCCTGCCCAAACTTTCGAGTTTTCGGGTGCGGACGTAAACCGCAATATCTATTCCAAGCTCGTGGGTTTTGATCCGGCTGACCTAAGTGGCGGCTATATCCCGGCTCTTGCAGAAAGCTGGGAAGTTTCGGAAGATGGCCGCACCATTACCTTCACCATGCGCGAAGGTGTGACCTTTGAATCCGGCAATCCGGTAACGGCACAAGACGCCGAATGGTCCCTGCGCCGTGCGGTGACGCTCAACAAAACGCCTTCGTTCATTCTTACCCAATTTGGCTTTAGCGCTGACAATGTGGAAGAAACCATCGTGGCGGAGGGCAATACAATTTCGATCACGACCGACCGCCGCTATGCGACCTCGTTTGTGCTCAATTGCCTGACAGCGACCATCGGCTCCATTATCGATATGAAAACCGCGATGGAACACGACGCTGACGGTGACCTTGCCAATGAATGGCTGCGGACCAATACAGCTGGCTCGGGCGCTTATACGCTCGGAAGCTGGAAGCCCAATGAATCCGTTACGCTGATCGCGAATAACGACTTCTTCCGCGGTGCGCCAGCAATGCAGCGCGTGATTGTGCGTAACATTCAGGAAAGCGCGACCCAGCGCCTGCTGCTGGAAAACGGCGATATTGACGTAGCCCGCAACCTGAACCCGGAAGACGTGGCTGGTGCCGCATCTGTTGACGGTATTGAGATAGATAGCGAGCTGCGTGGCCGCCTGATGTATATCTCGATGAACCAGAAAAACGAGGCGCTTTCCAACCCGAAAGTGATCGAGGCGCTGAAATACCTCATCGACTATGAAGGAATGCAAAACAGCTTCCTGAATGGGCAATATACCATTCATCAGGCGTTCCTGCCGCAAACCTATCTGGGTGAAATCGACGACGTGCCCTATTCGCTCGACGTAGAAAAAGCCAAAGCCCTGCTGGCTGAAGCTGGCTATGCAGACGGTTTCGAAGTTGGCATTGTAGTGCGTGAAGCGCAAGAACGCATCGAGATCGCACAGTCGATCCAGAACACATTTGGCCAGGCGGGCATTACGGTGAATATCACCGTGGGCACCGGCAAGCAGATTTTGGGTGTGTATCGTGCGCGTGAGCATGACATCTATGTAGGGGCGTGGGGGCCGGATTATCCGGATCCAAACACCAACGCAGGGACGTTTGCTTTTAACCCGGATAATTCGGACGAAGCGGGCGCAACCGGCCTTCTGGCATGGCGCAATGCTTGGCACATTCCTGAAATGAGTGAAGCCACACTGGCCGCTGTTGTTGAAAATGACCGCGACACCCGTGCAGCTATGTATGAAGCCATCCAGCGCGAGCATCAGGCGATCTCACCCTTTGCGGTGATGTTCCAGAAGATCGAGCAATATGGCCACCCTGAAAACGTGCAAGGCCTGAGCCTTGGTGGCGCGATTACGGCTGCGACCTACTGGACGGTGACCAAATAAATGGCATTAGCTGAAACAAACGGGAAGGGGCGGCGCAAGTCGCCCCTTTTCGGGATAGCAAAGAAAACCGGCACGACGCTGGCCACCGTGGCGGCCACCATGCTCGGCCTGCTTTTCGTTACGTTTTTTATTGGCAGGGTTATGCCGGTGGATCCGGTACTCTCAATCGTTGGCGAACGCGCCACCAAGGAGCAGTATGACGCTGTATATGTTGCACTCGGGCTGGATAAGCCCTTGTTTGTGCAATTCTTTTATTACTTAACCGATGTGGTGCAGGGGGATTTTGGTAAATCGCTCCGCACGGGCTTTCCGGTATGGGATGACATTACGCGGGTTTTCCCCGCCACGATGGAGCTGGCTACATTGGGCACCCTAATCGGGGTTTTCATTGGCGTGCCGCTTGGGGTTTTGGCTGCCGTGAAGCGCGGCACATGGATAGACCAGATCGCCCGCGTTGT
>DFBP01000201.1:7312-9139 GCA_002366685.1 Rhodobacterales bacterium UBA3077
ATGATCCTGATCGACAGCCTGATTGAAGGCGACATGATGATTTTCAGAAATGCGATTTCGCATATCATCCTGCCCGCTTCCTTGCTGGGCTATTACTCATTGGCCTATATCAGCCGAATGACCCGCAGCTTTATGCTCGAGCAACTCAGCGCCGAATATATCGTGACGGCGCGGGTAAAGGGGATGTCCGAATGGGCGGTGGTCTGGAAGCACGCTTTTGGCAATATCAAAGTGCCGCTGATCACGGTGATCGCGCTTTCCTATGCCGGGTTGCTCGAAGGCTCGGTGCTGACCGAGATTATTTTCTCATGGCCGGGCATCGGGAAGTACATCACCATTTCGCTGCTGTCGGCAGATATGAACGCGGTGATGGGGGGCACGGTTGTGGTTGGCCTCGTCTTTGTGCTGCTCAATATCTTTGCCGAACTTCTCTACAAATTCTTTGATCCGAGGGCGAAATGAGTATGCCGGAAACAGCGAAAACCAGCTTGCGGGCTTGGTTGCTGACCAACACCCCGACCTCGCGCCGCCATGCGCGCGCGGCAGCCATTTATCAAGGCTGGCTTTCGTTTAGGGGCAACCATATGGCCATGCTCGGCCTCGGGATTCTGGTTTTGCTGGTGCTGATCGCGGCCTTTGCCAGCGTGGTGGCTCCGGCAGACCCGTTTGCGCAAGACCTCGCCTTGCGGCTGACCCCGCCAATTTGGCAAGAGCGGGATCCTGCCATTGAGGGCTATATCCTTGGCTCCGACAGCCTCGGGCGCGATATCCTTTCACGGCTGCTCTATGGGTCGCGGATCACGCTTTATATCGTGACTTTGGTGGCGCTACTGGCCCCAATCGTGGGGCTGTTTGTGGGCACGGTGGCGGGTTATGTCGGCGGCTGGGTTGATGTTGTGTTGATGCGGATCACCGATATCTTTCTGGCCTTTCCGCGCCTGATTTTGGCGCTGGCTTTTGTAGCGACCCTTGGGGCAGGGATTGAAAACGCGGTGTTGGCGATCTCACTCACCGCATGGCCGCCCTATGCGAGGATTGCGCGGGCAGAGACCCTGACCATCCGCAATTCCGATTATATCCACGCCGTGAAGTTGCAGGGCGCGGGGGCTTTACGGATAATTACCAAGCATATCTGGCCGCTGTGCATTTCCTCGCTCGTGGTGCGGGTAACGCTTGATATGGCGGGTATTATTCTGGCCGCTGCCGGTCTTGGTTTCCTTGGCCTTGGCGCGCAACCTCCCAGCCCTGAATGGGGGGCGATGATCAGCGAGGGCCGCAAGTTTATTCTTGACCACTGGTGGGTGGCTACCATGCCGGGCTTGGCTATTTTCACGGTATCACTGGCGTTTAACCTGTTGGGTGATGGTCTGCGCGATGTGCTGGACCCGAAGGATGGTTCGCAATGAGCAAGCTTCTGGAAGTTGAAAACCTATGGGTCAAGTTCCCGACCCGTAGCGGCGTGTTTGACGCAGTGCGCGGGGTGAGCTTCACCCTCGGGCAGGAGCGGCTAGGGATTGTGGGCGAAAGCGGTTCGGGGAAATCGATGACCGGCCGCGCGATATTGCGGCTGATCCGACCGCCGGGGATTGTGACCGCCGACAAGATGGAGCTTGAGGGCAAGGAGCTGCTCACCTGTTCCGAAAAAGAAATGCGTGCGGTGCGGGGCCAAAAGATCAGCATGATCATGCAGGATCCGAAATTCTCTCTCAATCCGGTTATGCGCGTGGGTGCGCAGATCATGGAAGCCTATCGGCTGCACTATAAGGTCTCGAAATCCGAAGCCAAGCGTAAGACGATTGCGATGCTGGAAGCCGTGGCCATCCGGGA
>DFBP01000201.1:9204-10393 GCA_002366685.1 Rhodobacterales bacterium UBA3077
GATGTAAGCGTGCAGATGCAGGTGCTGGAAATCATGGACAAGCTGGTGAAGGATCGTGGCATGGGGTTGATTTTCATCAGCCACGATCTCAATCTGGTGTCGAGCTTTTGTGACCGCGTGCTGATTATGTATTCCGGCCGTGTGGTTGAAACCCTGCCGGCCGACAAGCTGCACGAGGCCAAGCACCCCTATACCAAGGGCCTGCTAAACTCGCTGCCGAGGCTAGACGAGCCCAAAGATCGGCTTGAAGTATTAGAACGCGACCCGGCTTGGGCCGCTGAAGAAAGTGTGCGCGGATGAGCGGTATCGAGATCGAGGGACTGAACGTATGGTTCGGCGAACATGAAGAGCGGGTGGATGCTGTAATAGGGGCCAATTTGAGCGTACCCAAAGGGGGCAGCTTTGGCTTGGTGGGTGAAAGCGGCTCGGGGAAATCAACGATTTTGCGGGCGATTATGGGGCTGGCACCCACGTGGTCGGGCAAGATTGACATCCTCGGCAAACCGGTGACCCGCCCGCGCGGGCGAGATTTTTATCGCGCCGTCCAAATGGTCTTTCAAGATCCTTACGCCAGCCTGCACCCGCGCCATTCGGTGGATCAGGTGTTGAGTGAAACTCTGTCGCTGCACGGTTTCAAAGGCATTGACAAGCGGATTGAAAAGCTGCTGAACGATGTCGGCCTCGGCCCGAGTTTCCGCTTTCGCTATCCACACCAGCTTTCGGGTGGTCAAAGGCAGCGCGTGGCTATTGCCCGTGCCCTTGCCCCCGAGCCAGAAATCCTGCTGCTTGACGAGCCTACTTCCGCGCTCGACGTGAGCGTTCAGGCCGAGATCTTGAACCTGCTGACCGATTTGCGCGCCGAGCACAAACTCACCTACCTGATGGTCAGCCACGACCTCGCAGTGGTCGGGCATATCTGCCAGGATATCGCTGTGATGCAGCTTGGTGAAATCGTTGAAACACTTGGCGTGGAAGACATGCGAGACATGCGAACCAAACACCCCTACACCAAGCATCTGCTGGAGAGCAGCCTTGGTGCTGCCAGCTGATATTTCGCGATTGCAACCCATAATTTGGTGGACTATACAGCCCCAATGCACCCGTAGCTCAGCTGGATAGAGCGCTGCCCTCCGAAGGCAGAGGCCACAGGTTCGAATCCTGTCGGGTGCACCAAAATACTAGCTTCGAT
>DFBP01000114.1 GCA_002366685.1 Rhodobacterales bacterium UBA3077
AGGCGGCTTAGTCCGCATAGCAGAAGTTTGAAGTCCGAAAATGCTGCGCTCCGCATGAATGACCGCTTCGGGGAAGCCGCAGTGCAGCGTAGCAGATCTATACTGAAGGCCGCCGAGATCGTTCTCGTAACTTTGCAAAGTACACTTTCTGCGCATTGCCGTCGTTGGAGCTGACCGCAGAGAATGGCGCAAACCGCCCACTATTCCAATTGCGGCACTCCCATCTGTCCAATGCCCAATACTTGTCCCCACGGCCTGACTAGGGCATTGATTGGCGTAACCGTTCCAAACCAAGGTTCTGCCCATGGCCCGCAAGCCCGCCCTTTCTATTGATAAGCTAAAAGACCTCGGTCCCGATAAGCTCGCGCAGTTGGTGCTGGGTACCCGAGCCGTCATCGCTCGCCTTGTCCGCCAAGAACATGATAATCTGCTTGCGCGCGGCGCTGCCAAAGCGACGCTCGGCGCATTCATTTGCTATCCGCCAGCTCATGAAATCACCGCCACTTGGGTTGAGATTCTGACCGAGATAGCGTATGTATGTCCTTGGAAGTATTTCTTAATGCCGTTGAGGTGGATGGCCGTCCCCTCAGCGGTTTTTCTTTGCCAAACTGACGGGGAAATTGCGTTTACACAACACCCGTAACCCATTGATAACCGACCCTGAACAAAACGGATCCGTTTACAATTTTTCCCTTTAAAATCAACGAAATTTTCCGGATTGCAAATCCGTGTACACCGGTTCGATTCCGGTACTCGCCTCCACGACCCTTCCAGAACATCATCTTTTGGGCGAAAATTCACGCTATCAAGGTGGGAGCCCCCCGAGGACTTGCGACACATCCACGCAAGGACATGTCGCTTTTTGCCTCTTTTTTGACGATTTTAGGTTCCCAGAGGTTTAGATGGCTGTTAGGCTCGACGGATGAATTGGCAACACGCCACATATCACCCCGACCGGTCATTTGCTGCCGGATCACCTGCCCTTCCCTTCAAGGCGCAAGTTTTGCGCTTTCGATTTTGTGGCCAATAATTCCCTAATAATATCCAACGGAGAGAAAATATGAATAAACTACTTGCCTCAGCGGCAATCGCAACGCTCGGCATGGGCTTCGCTTCAACGGCTTCTGCCGAGTGTGGCGACATTAAAATGGCCGAGTTCAACTGGGCGTCCGGCGAACTTTTGGCCAATGTGGACAAAATCATTCTGGAAGAAGGTTACGGCTGTAACATCGAATTGGTTATCGGTGGCACAACTGCCATTTTTGCTTCGATGAATGAAAAAGGCTCCCCTCAGATTGCCGGTGAGCAATGGGTGAACGCGCTTCGTCCCATTCTAGACCCAGCCCTTGAAGAAGGCCGGATCATCGCGGTCAATGAAGCGCCGATCACCGGACTTGGCGAAGGTTGGTGGATCACACCTAACACTGTTGCAGCTCACCCCGAGCTAGAAACCGTTCTTGACTGGATCGAGCATCCTGAGCTGTTCCCGTCTGCTGAAGATCCGTCCAAAGGCGCCTTTGTTGGCTGCCCGGCTGGTTGGGGTTGTCAGCACAACAACATCAGCCTGTTTGACGCGTTTGATATGGAAGAAAAAGGTTGGGTTTTGATTGACCCGGGCTCGGCTGCCGGACTTGACGGTTCGATCGCCAAAGCCTCTGAGCGCGATGAAGCGTGGTTTGGCTATTACTGGTCGCCAACTTCAATCATCGGGAAGTATAACCTTCAACCTATCCCGTTTGGGGTTCCCTGGGGCGGCGCCGATAACTGGGACAACTGTATTGCGGTTGAAGGATGCGCTGACCCGCAGCCAACTTCATGGGTTCAGTCCGAAGTGTACACACTTGTGACCGAAGAGTTCTCGCAAGGGAACGAAGACATCAATGAATTCCTCGCGAACCGCGTATATCCGGGCCCTGTAATGGGCGCTATGCTGGTTTACATGGCCGACGAGCAGGCCGGTGGCGAAGATGCGGCTATCGAATTCCTGATGGAATACGAAGATGTATGGACTACTTGGGTTCCGGCTGATGTGGCTGAAAAAGTTAAAGCGGCACTTTAAGGCATTACTTTAACATCAAAATTTTTTTAGCCCGCTGACATTTGTTGGCGGGCTAACTTACAAAAAAACGAGGGAGAAAATTGTAATGGGTGTGTTGACCGAGTTTCCAGAAATGGGTCGCACCGATTTGCGGGACCTTAAAAAAGGTATTGATGAGGCTTTCAGGGGCTTTACGCGCGCATACGGTGAGGCGATCGAGGATTTCTTTTTTCCTCTACTAAAATTTCTTGTGTGGTTTGAAAAACTAATGCTGGCCACCCCGTGGCCGTTGATGATCGTTATTTTATGTGCCCTTGTTTATGCGGGTGCCCGAAGCTGGGTCATGGTTGCAGGAACCGCCATTGTACTCCTCGTGGCCGGCTATCTCGGCATGTGGGAAGACACAATGAAAACCCTTTCCATTATCTCGGTCTCGACCATGATATGCATTGTGATAGGTATCCCGTTCGGTATTTTGATGGCAAAATCCGACAGGACTCAGACCATTGTCAGGCCAATTCTCGATTTCATGCAAACTGTCCCGAGTTTTGTTTATTTGATCCCGATCGTGATGCTTCTTGGTATTGGCCGCGTTCCCGGCTTGATGGCTGTATGTATTTACGCAATCCCGCCCGTCGTCCGGCTGACCAATCTCGGCATTCGGCTCGTTGACAAAGACGTTTTGGAGGCCGCTGACGCATTTGGCGCATCGCCCCGCCAAAAGCTCTTTACAGTGCAGCTTCCGCTCGCCCTCCCGAACATCTTTGCAGGTATCAACCAAACCATCATGATGGCCTTGGCCATGGTTGTTGTTGCGGCATTGATCGGCGTACAAGGGCTTGGCTCTGAGGTTCTTAAAGCGGTGAACAACCAGTATTTGGCGCTTGGTATATTCAACGGTGCAGCCATTCTGGCTATCGCCATTGTATTCGACCGCGTCTCTCAAAAATTTGGCAAACGCCTTCAAAAACACTCGGAGGTGATCCATGGCTAGTCACGGCATCGAGGTCAAAGACCTCTATAAAATATTTGGCCCGCATGGGTCAAAATACGTCGAATCAGTTCGCAATGGCATGACCAAAACCGAATTGAACGAAAAACATGGGCACGTGCTCGGGCTGAAAGATATCAATATCTCGATGCCCGGCGGGAAAATTCAGGTGGTTATGGGGCTTTCGGGTTCCGGCAAGTCTACCTTGATTCGGCATATTAACCGATTGATCGAACCCACAACCGGAAGCGTGGAATATGAAGGCAACGACGTTTGCAAAATGTCCAAGTCTGACCTGCTTGAGTTCCGGCGGCATAAAACGGCCATGGTTTTCCAAAAGTTCGCGCTTTTGCCTCACCGAACCGTGATCGACAACACCGTTTACGGTTTGGAGATTCAGGGGATCGACAAGGCGGAAGCCCGCAAACAGGCCGTAAAATGGATTGACCGAGTCGGGCTTTCTGGCTTTGAAGACCATTACCCCAACCAGCTATCCGGCGGGATGCAGCAGCGCGTAGGCTTGGCCCGCGCGCTGACAAATGATGCGGACATTTTGCTGATGGATGAGGCATTTTCGGCACTTGACCCACTCATCCGTACAGACATGCAATCTGTATTGCTCGATATTCAGGAGGAGCTTCAAAAGACGATTGTGTTCATTACACACGATCTTGACGAAGCTCTGCGCCTGGGCGATCGAATTGCCATTTTACGGGACGGAGAGGTTATCCAACAAGGAACAGGGCAGGAAATTGTCCTGAATCCGGCGGATGCCTACATAGCGGATTTCATTAAAGAGGTGAATCGCGGCCGTGTGATCCGGGTAAATACCATCATGGAGAGCACTCCGGTTGAAGGTGGCGCCAAAGTTGAAATACACGCTGGCGACAGGCTTGAAACCGCAGCGCAGGCGATGTCCTCACAAGAAGAGGCTCACGCCAATGTGTTGGATGATAGCGGAACCTTAATTGGATCAATCAGCTTGAAAGCTGCGATTAACGCTATGGTTACGCCAGCCACTCACTAAGCCGAGCCTTGCTTTTAGCAGGACGCTCTTTTTAGGGCAAAAGGCCGAGCTCTGGAAAACAATTAAGTGTGCCACAACGGTTGATTGTGGCACACTTTTTTCTGCGTTAGCAAAGCTGCGGGCTTCAGATACAGGGCTTGGTCCCCACCCTATTCTTCGAGGGTGAAATGACAGACCTTCGAGGTCCTTTTCGTTTCTTCTTCAGATTATGGCAGAAATTAATTTTGGTAGGCCCGGTAGGAAATAAATAGCGTTGTTTTCATTTAGTTTTTTCTGTCCCACTATACGTTCAAGGCCATGAACGATCATGGAACATCGGCCTAAAGTGTCCCACTTTAGCCAAACAGATCTACCGATGGAGCGCTATCCATTATGATCAACTCCCGAGCATCGGTGGCCGCGCCCGCAGAGGCAGTGTATTTCAGGCGAGCTTCATCAAAATGGAACCCAGAATACATCTCGCGGATTTCCGGCACATCATTGATTGATAGAATGAAGCGGCCCTCGATCCCCGCTAGTACATCAGCCATTCGCTGGAAGTCGGCACGTTCAAACATGAGCTTTCCATAGCCGTTCTCCCCGCCCCAATAGGGCGGATCAAGGTAAAACAGGGTTTCAGGGGTATCGTAACGCGGGATCAGATCACCAGAGAAGTTGTAATCGCCATTATTGGTGGAGCTGTGACTCTAGGAGTCACCTATATTGCGATGTTTTTTCAGGACTGATTCAGCCACTCATCAATTGCCGCATTATCACCCTCACCAGCTCTCAGCTCGGTGTCATCAGCCGCCACGCTCACACTGTCTGGGCGCAGCATGCGGATTGCCTCAATATCACTCACAATCTGGCGCACACCTTGCGCACTGGCGAACCCGTTCTCACGACTGTGCGCCATCTCGCGCGCGCCAAAGTAAAAGGTCACGATTGCGCCGAGTATCCACCAGAGCTGGTCTGGTACAGCTGCCAGCCCCACCATGCGCTCGGCAAATCCCACGGGATCAACCATGGCAAAGACAAACAGCCCGATAGTGCCGGAGACCAGCACTGGCCGAGGCAAGCGATTGAACCCATCCACAAGGCTGTTGAACCAGCCCCTGCGCTCAGTGGCCGTAAACTCCGCCCCGAATTGACCTTGCGCTCCAGTGAACCTCTGGGCATCTCTCTGGGCGCTGCGCTCGGCATTAGGGCGGAAAACTTCTGCGACATCGACCACAGAGCCGCTAACATCCCGCGCAATGCGCCCTAAACCCAGAAAACTCATGCCCAGCTCCTGACCCGCGCCCGGTGCTGCTCATCACTCAGATGAAACCTTGGCGAGATGAATTCCTCTGCCCGCGTTATCCAGCCACCCTTGCCACCATCGCGCCGCCGCGCGAACTTGCGCAGGCTAGACCGGCCATCTCCTAAACCGTAGTAGTAATTGCGGCGCGCTATCCCGTAGGCATCGACAAAATGCTCATTAGCCTTAGCCATGGCCTGCTCCACCGCAGCTGCGGTGTTTGGCCCGAGCGCCCCATCGACCGCCACTGGCACCTTGAACTGACCCAGCAGCCTCTGGAGGATTTTCACAGCATTCCCGCCCGCGTTGACATACATATCATAAACCGAGGGCTGCAATGGCTCGGGCAGCAGATTGATCCGAGGGCGCAGATAATACTGATTTATGAAAATTTCCTCTGCCTGCCCGGCAGTCATCCGGCGCACATCAGCCACATCGATGTCACCGTCCTGATCCAGATCAAGCCCCAGTCGCTTCATGGTGCCGATGGTCACCCCGAAGTTGGTGCCCCCCCCCGGATCATCAGGGTCATTCACGAATCCGCCTTCGCGCGCAACAATGGCGCGCGTGATCTCACGCACTGTCAACATTTTGTTTCTCCAGATTAGTTTGAGTTTGCTAGAGCGCCGCCGCCGAGGCGCTTAGAGCTTTTTTGAAAACTGCTTTTGCATAATATCCACAACAATCTTGCGAACATTTTTTATCTCAACACCTAGGGCGAGCAGCAGCAGAACGCCTAGAAACCAATATGGCGGCGACTTCAACCACAAACCTAGCATATCCACCAAGACCACACCCAAAAGAACAAAGCCGGACACAACGCGGGTCCAGCTGTCCAGCTTGCCATCAGGCTCGCAAACCTCGCCGCTCTCGTCTTCTTGTTCAGACATTGTGTAACCCCCTCACTACAGCCACAGCCAACAATGCGATGGCCACCCCGCTCACTCCGAATGGGCTTGCAGCTGATGCCACCAGCAGTGTGGAGATTACCTGTGAGATGGCATGTTCTGTTGTGTTTTCCCGCGCGGCTCGGCGCAGGGTGCGCTTGATAAATTTCATGTTATGCCACCGCCTCTAAATCATGCTCGTTCGCGCTAATTTTAGCCCCCGTCCAGCCTAAACTTAAGAGCGAAACAAACACCCCCCAGATAGAGGTCAATAAA